>JANWZE010000036.1 GCA_025054955.1 Blastocatellia bacterium
CGTCGCCGCTTCGCTCTGCCGGCGCACTCCAAGATAAAGTCAGGAATCGCCCTTATGCTCCGCACACGCCACGAACCATGAAAATGGTTATTCAAGGGAATCGCTCCTATGCAACAGCACGCCACGAAGCAAAAATAGAGCGCAGGCGGGAACGCCTGTGACACATTCCCACAGGAGTGATCTCAGGAAGCGGCGTCGTTAGACGCCGCAAGAGGGTAGCCAGACGTGAAACGTCTGGGTCGAATGTCATCCCCCAATTTCCAGGGCGCCTTGGAGAGGCGCCAGCAGTGCTCCCATTGAGTCGTTCGTGCTGAATCGCTCGCCGTGAACACTCATCTCTTGGCGCGTCTCCAACGCGCCAGGATTGTTTGGTCTGCTGTTCCAGACGTTGCGCGTCTGGCTA
Source organism: Blastocatellia bacterium (assembly GCA_025054955.1). Lineage (NCBI taxonomy): Bacteria > Pseudomonadati > Acidobacteriota > Blastocatellia > Blastocatellia bacterium. The sequence goes on from JANWZE010000036.1 coordinate 404, forward strand.
CCTGCTGTTTGCGCCTCTGGCGCAAGCTGACCTTGGGCGTTTTCCGTTCCAGATGTTGCACGTCTGGCGACCATCGCGTGTGTGGCCGCCGCTGCTGCTCTCCCAGCTCGCTCAGTTCAAAACGCCAAGTTCAGCAGATTTGTACTCGGGCGATTCATCGCCGTTGTGGCGCGCCATTAATGAGGTTGCTGCGAATCTTATTTTCCGTCGTCTGCCCTCACGTATGGGCAAGCCCTTTGGGCTCACGCTTGCCACAGTTGAACGCTCTCCGCTTCGTTTGCCTGATGAATACCCATCATCTATAATCACGCTCGCTTGAAGAGTTGAGCGCAAGGAGCAAGCAAAGCATGAAGCGATACGCATTGTGGGTGATGATGCTGTTGGTGAGTGTTGGTGGCGCGCTGGTTTCTTTGTCGGCGCAACCGGAGAGGTCCGTCTTTGACGAGATCAAACGCGCGCATCAGATGCTACAACGGATGCCGCACCTGCATCCCAGAGCAGCCGGCTGGACGGTTGATCAGCCTTCGTTGGTGGTGCCGCAGCCAATCAATATCAGCCATTACAAGATACAACTGCGGCTGCGACCGCCCACGCCGCTCATCAGCGGTGCCGTTACGATTGAAGGAGAAACGGTCGAGACCATCCACAGCATTCACATTGACGCGCTCAGCAACCTGACGATCGAGAGGGTGACATTCAACGGGATGCCTCAGTCGTTTGAGCGCACGTCGGACAAAATTCGGCTCAATTTCTCCTCATCGCTGCCGGCGGCGTTCGAGTTCACCATTGTGGTGAGCTATTCAGGGCGAGCCGTCACAGGCGGTGTTTTAGGCGGAGGGATGTTGGTGGCGCGTCATAACAATTTCCCTGTCATTGGCACGCTCAGTCAGCCATATTCGGCGCCGAGCTGGTGGCCGTGCATAGACAATCCTGCCGATAAGACAACTGCCGAGATTGAAGTCAATGTGCCTGAAGGCTACGTAGTCGCATCGAACGGTTTGCTCGAAGCGACGCAGCGCCAAGCAGACCGTACCGTCACGTACACCTGGCGCGAGCGCTACCCCATCGCCAATTACCTGATTGCCGTCACGACGACTAACTTTGTCACCTTTGAAGATAGCTACACGGCGCTCGATGGCACGACCATGCCGCTCGTTTATTACGTCTATCCTGAGCATTTGACTCAGGCGCAACGAAAATTCCCCGTGACGCGCCGAGCAATGGAACTGTTCGCTCCGCTCTTTGGTGAGTATCCGTTCCTGCAAGAGAAATATGGGATGGTGGAATTTCCGTGGAGCGGCGCGATGGAACATCAAACATTGACTAGTTTGGGCGATATTATTGTGAACTTTTCTGACTTCGTCGTTCAGGATTTCATCTCTCACGAACTGGCTCATCAGTGGTGGGGAAACTGGGTGACCATGAAGACGTGGAATGACATCTGGTTGAACGAAGGGTTTGCCACCTATTCAGAGGTCTTGTTCTTCGAGCGTTTTCTGCCGGTCCACCCTGGCGAGCTGATGGCGCGCAGTTATGGAGGTGCACTGGTCGGGACCGTATACGCTGAGAACGCGGCAAATCCCTGGGATGATCCTGCGGCTATTTATACCAAAGGCGCATGGGTGCTTCACATGCTCCGGCGCGTGCTGGGCGAAGAGCGATTCTTTGCCGCGTTGAAGGATTATGGGAGACGGTTTGCCTTTGGCAATGCGTCTACGGCCGATTTTCAGCATGTCTGTGAAGCGCATTATGGAGCGTCGCTGCAATGGTTCTTTGAGCAGTGGGTGTATACGCCAGCCCGGCCCATCTACCGCGCTTCGTACGTGGTCAGTCCGTCAAGCGCACAAGGCCGGTATACAGTGACGCTGAACATCGAGCAGCAACAAACGCATCCGATTGCCGGACGTGTGGGCGAGGCGGCAATGGTCTACATCATGCCGATAGACGTCACTTTGTACTACGCTGACGGTAGCAGCGAGACGCGCACCGTCTGGAATGATGCTCGCCGTCAGTCATTCACTTTGACGGCAACGCAACCTGTCACGCGTATTGGCATTGATGAGCAGAATTGGATTCTCAAAGAGTTGATCCAGAACTGAGACGCTGCCGCCGGCCAAGCATCAACATGAAAGGGACGTGGATGCCCCCGGCCAAGCATCAACATGAAGGAAACAGGGATGACACAGGTTGAACAGATGCTCGCTGATTCTCTTTGCATGGCGTCAGCGTTGAATTTATCATACCAAATGCCGAATGAAGATCGCACATGGCCGCTCAGTCAGTTGAAGTCCAGCCATGTTTTTGGTTCCATGAACGCGGTCTTTCCCTCCGCAATTGGTGTCACATCCACGTCATCTGCTCTCTTGAGGGTGGCTCAATCTTTTGCTCCTGCCTTCTGGCTTGTGACTCCTGACTTCTGTAGTGGAGGAAACACACATGCAAGTAGAGATCAAACCGCAGAAATTATTCATCAACGGTGAGTGGCGTGATGCGCTCTCCGGTCAAACGTTCGATACCATCAATCCGGCAACTGGCAAGCCGATCACCCAAGTGGCGCTGGCCGACAGCCACGACGTAGACTTGGCGGTGCAATCGGCTCGTCAGGCGTTTGACGACGGACGCTGGACTGGATTGAGCGCGGCAGACCGTGGCAAAATCCTATGGAAGATCGCTGATCTGGTTCATCAGCAGGCCGACGAGTTGGCCTATCTGGAGACAATAGACAGCGGCAAGCCAATTTCTGAATCGCGCCATATTGACATGGCCATGGTGGCCGAGTTGTTCGAGTATTATGCCGGTTGGGCAACCAAAATTCATGGGGAAACGATTCCTGTCAAAGGGCCGTTTCTCACCTATACATTGCGCGAGCCGGTCGGTGTTGTAGGTGCTATCACGCCTTGGAATTTTCCGTTGCTGCTGGCTACCTACAAGATCGCGCCGGCGCTGGCTGCCGGCAATACAGTCATCCTTAAGCCGTCCGAGCATACACCGCTCACAGCCCTGCGATTGGCTGAGATCATGCAGCAAGCGGGGCTGCCGCCGGGCGTATTCAACGTCGTGACGGGCGCCGGTGAAACCGGTATGGCGCTGGTCAAGCATCCTGGCGTAGATAAAATTGCGTTCACAGGCTCAACGGCGACGGGACAAAAGATTATGGCGGCTGCCGCGTATACGCTGAAGCAGGTGACGCTCGAACTGGGCGGTAAATCGCCCAATATCGTCCTGGCCGATGCCGACCTGGAACAGGCCGCGCGCGGGGCGTTTTTAGGAATTTTCTACAACAATGGTCAAGTGTGCACTGCTGGCTCGCGGTTGTTTGTCGAAGAAGCCGTTCACGATCAGCTCCTGGAGCAACTGGTCGCCAGAACGCGCAAGACAGCGCCGGGCGATCCGCTCAACCCGAAGACGCGGCTCGGCCCGATTGCGTCTCAGCCACAACTGGAGAAAATCATGCGGTACGTGGAAGCCGGCCAAGCTGAAGGCGCCACACTCCTGATCGGTGGCGACCGCCCACAGATTGGCGACGGGCAAGGGTATTACTTCAATCCGACCATCTTCGATAATGTCACCAACTCAATGACCATCGCGCGAGAAGAGATTTTTGGGCCCGTGCTCTCCACGATCCGCGTCAAAGATGTGGAGGACGCCATCCGACAAGCGAACGAAACGATTTATGGGCTGGCCGCAGGCGTCTGGACGCGCGACGTGAAGAAAGCTCATCGGATTGCTCGCGCGCTCAAGGCGGGAACGGTCTGGGTGAACACCTATAACATGTACGATGTCGCTTCGCCTTTTGGCGGCTATAAGCAGAGCGGTTTTGGTCGTGAGCTGGGCCTGCATGCCTTGCAGCATTACACGCAGGTTAAAAGCGTGTGGGTAGATTTGAGTTAATTGAGCCGGATTGTTTCTCGTGAATCTCACACAGTGGAAGAGCGCCGGTCTGATTTTTTCATATCGGGGCCATGCCGTTTTTTATCGGGACGAAGGGGCGGGCGATGTGCTTGTGTGCATTCATGGCTTTCCGACGGCGTCATGGGACTGGCATCGCCTATGGCCGGCGTTGATCGAGCGATTCCGCGTGATCGCGCCGGATATGCTCGGCTTCGGGTTTTCAGATAAGCCGAAGACCTACGCTTATTCGTTGCTCGATCAGGCGACGCTACACGAGGTGTTGCTGGATTCGTTAGGAATTCGCCAGGTTCATATCCTCGCTCATGATTACGGCGATACGGTTGCGCAAGAGCTGCTCGCGCGATATGAAGATCGGTTGAGTTGGAACGGACGCGGCATTGAGATCAAATCGGTCTGTTTGCTCAATGGCGGCATTTTTCCGGAAAGTCACCGGCCACGTCTGATGCAGAAGATGCTGCTGAGCCCGCTGGGTCCGCTCGTTGCGCGGCTGGCTTCGGAGCGAATGTTTCGTCGGAGCTTCTCGGCAATCTTCGCTCCTGAAACCCGGCCCTCGGAAGACGAATTGCATGAGTTCTGGGCGCTGATCCAGCATAATGACGGTATGCGAGTCATGCACCGCATCATTGACTACATGCGCGAGCGCCGCATCTATCGGCAACGTTGGGTTGGCGTCTTACAACAGACACGTGTGCCGCTGCGAATGATCAACGGCGCGGTTGATCCGGTCTCTGGGGCTCACGTTGTCGCGCGTTATCGTCAACTGATTCCGAACCCGGACGTCATCGTGCTCGACACAGTTGGCCACTATCCACAGCTTGAAGCGCCACAAGCCGTGCTGGCAGCCTTTTTCGAGTTTGTTGATCGGGTCCGCCTGGGGCAAGGTTGCGTTTCGAGTCGTTCTCTGCTTGAATGACTGCTCATGCGCGTTGGGTTTTATCAGTTCTGGCCGACGTTTGGCGATGTCAAGGGTAACCTCGAGCAAATCGCTGTCGCGCTCAACGGGATCGAGGCTGAGCTCATCGTGTTGCCCGAATTGGCCAGCAGCGGGTACCTCTTTCTTGAGCAAGACGAAGTCAATGCCATCGCCGAACCGGTGCCGGGGCCGACGACTGAATTTGTGCAAACGCTGGCCCGGCGGCATGGTTGTCATATCGTCATCGGTCTGGCTGAACGCGCCGGCCATCACATTTATAACAGCGCCGTCTTGATTGGCCCGGACGGCGTGGTAGGGACTTACCGGAAAGTCCACTTGTTTTATGAGGAAAAGAATTTCTTCCATCCAGGAGATGCGGGGTTTCCGCTGTTTGAGATTGGGGAAGTGAAAATTGGATTGTTGGTCTGTTTTGATCATCTGTTTCCTGAAGCGGCGCGCACGCTGGCAGTGCAAGGAGCGCAGGTGATCTGCCATCCGTCGAATCTGGTGTTGCCTGAGATCGGGCAATTGACCACGCGCGTGCGGGCGATCGAAAATCGAGTGTTTTGGGTTCTGGCCAATCGCTTCGGCACAGAAGAACGAGGCGGCAAGAAGCTGAGCTACACCGGATGCAGTCAAATCATCGCGCCTGACGGCACGGTGTTGGCCACTGCGCCGGCACAAGAAGCGGCGGTCCGCATTGTGGAGATTGATCCAGCGCAAGCCGTGTGCAAGCGCATCACGCCGCTCAATGACATTTTTGCTGATCGTCGTCCCGAGTTGTATAGACTGACGGCGCCGAGCTGAAATCTTTTGAGGAGTCTTGATGGGCCACGGGCTGCCGCCCTAAAACGATGAAAAACAAGAAAGGCTTGACCGGTTGACTGATTGAAACTCTGTTCGTCAGTGAATCTGTGCCTGCCTTTTCAGAGGAGTTTCTGGCATGACGAAATCGGTTCTGTACAGCATCGCGTTTGTCTGTGGAGTGTTGTTGGTGATGCTCAATTGTTCTCCTGCCGCGAGCAGTTTACAAGAGCTGCCGCTGGAGAAGATCAAGTTGCCGCCGGGATTTCGTATCAGCGTGTATGCTGGCAATGTGCCGAATGCGCGCGCGATGGCGTTGGGCAAAAATGGGACGTTATTTGTCGGCTCCCGTTCGGCTGGAAAAGTCTATGCTGTTATTGATCGCGACAAGGATCAAAAAGCGGATGAAGTGATCACGCTGGCAAGAGGATTGAACATGCCGAGCGGTGTCGCGTTCCGCGATGAATCGCTTTATGTAGCCGAGGTCAATCGGGTGTTACGGTTTGACCAGATCGAGTCGAAGCTGAGCAATCCGGGTGCGCCCGTTGTCGTCAACGATAGCTTCCCTAAAGATCGGCATCATGGCTGGAAGTTCATTGGCTTTGGTCCGGATGGAATGCTCTATGTCCCAGTCGGCGCGCCCTGCAATATCTGCGAGCGCGATGATCCGCGTTACGCCTCAATCATGCGAATGAAGCCCGATGGCACAGGGTTGGAAATTTTCGCTCGCGGCGTCCGTAACACTGTCGGGTTTGATTGGCACCCGCAGACGAACGAGCTGTGGTTCACTGACAATGGGCGTGACATGCTTGGCGATGACATCCCGCCTGATGAATTGAATCGCGCCCCGCAACCGGGACTCCACTTTGGCTACCCGTATTGTCATGGCGGTACAATCCCGGATCCGGAATTTGGCAGCAAGCGCCGGTGTGATGAGTTCGTTGCCCCGGCAATCAACCTCGGTCCACACGTGGCGGCGATCGGCATGCGCTTTTATACAGGTTCCATGTTTCCTGAAGAGTATCGCCAACAAATTTTCATTGCCGAACACGGCTCGTGGAATCGCAGCACGCCGATCGGTTATCGCGTCACGCTCGTGCGCCTGAAAGACAATCGCGCCATCAGCTACGAGCCATTTGCTGAAGGCTGGTTGCAAGGCGGACGCGCGTGGGGGCGTCCTGCCGATGTGCTCGTTATGCCGGATGGCGCGTTACTGGTGTCCGATGATTCGGCAGGCGTGATCTATCGGATCAGTTATCAACGGTAGATCGCATCGCTGATTCAAATAGCTCAAATAGCTCCATATTTAATGATGCTGCTTTTCGCGGAAAGATTACTGCTTCTTCCAAATACTCGCTACTGATCCAACCATGTAACATCAGTTTCATCATCGGAACATTAGGTTCGATAACGAAACGATTCAAAGTTCTACAGCCTGCTGATAAGTTTTAGCTCCGCAATTGATTACCGACGAGCCCCTGAACAGGTATTCGTTGGCACGTCGCTTGCTCCTTGATGGCTCTACAGTAAGTAAGGGGTACCGGTTATTGGCCGCTAGAAAAATAAAACTATGGAGACCCTGATTCGTGGAACGAGTGAAAGCCTGCTTCTGGGGTTGCTGGGTGATCAAAGCCTTCTCAGGGCAAGGACTGCGCCATTGCGTCATCACTCTCCTTAAATTTCCAAGCAAGATCGTAAAAAACATAAAGACCTTCATAGGGGGAAAGAATGAAGAATACGCGTTCAACTGCATTGGTCTGTCTAATGGTTGTAGTGACCTTGACTCTGCTCAGTGTAGCCGATCCGTCATTTGGCGCGCGCCCGGTGGCAGTTCCTCTTCAGTCAAATTCTTCGTGTTTTGAAGACATCCCTGCGGACGAGAGCACTGACTTGCCTGGCCCGCTCTCGAATCAGAGAAACATTCCAGCAGGTTCGTTGATCATTCCCATGGACAATAGCAAGCAAGCGATCGTTGCCCCGTTCAACCTTAAGGCCTATGGATTGGTCAATCACTTGCTTCACAATAATGTTCCTGTGCTATGGGCCATCAGGGCTGGCAAAGCCAAAGACGGTGTAGATTTCACCGCGACGGCCCAACGTCTTTATCCTTCAGCTCAGGCAGCAGCCAATTTAAGTTTCAGCGGGGGGCCATTTATCGTACATCGAGACTATGCTGCCGTGGCCAAGCCGCTAATGACGGCCTTTGGCAACAACGTGGCTGTTTACGAAATGACAGCGGACGCCACGATTGACATTCGCTACCAACTAACACACAAACCGAGGATCGCATTATTAAACAATGGGGGAAATGCATCTATTCATCAAACGATTCTGGATCTTGCCGGCATCCCCAATTACCAGATCGTAGCCAGCGCCGCCTCGCTCGGCACAAGTTCATGCTACACCCTCGCTAGTGAGGCGCACTGGCTCGATCTTACGGCGACAGCCACAGTGGCGGCGGTGAGGCAATTCATTCAATCCGGTGGTAACTTCTTCGCCCAGTGTGAGGGGGTTGATACCTATGAAAATGTCGGCCTTCTACAGACAACGGCTGGGATTACCAAGTCGAATGTGTCCGGCGGTTTTACCTATCCCAACGCCGACCTCTCTTACAGTCAATTCGTGGGTGAGCTCGCCGACGAAGGTGGCTCATTTCGCGATTGGTTGCTCTCTCCGGGCTCCAGTTTCCAGAACGGGGGGCACATCCATGTTCGAAATACGGGCGGTTCACAGCAAATGGTGGCTACCGCTGCCAAATTGAGAACAGGTACCGGGGGCATGGTCTTCATGTTGGGCTCACATAATTACGCAAACACACAGGATTTGCCGCATTACAACGGCCTCCGGATGTATTTGAACGCTGTCATGACGCCCGCCGATAGACCGCTGGGGTGTGGACTTGAGCTCACAGTGAACCGAGTTGAATTGATCTTGACCATGACGGTCAATAATCCAACGCCGAGTGTGGGAGATACGGTTGTCTATACTCTGACGTTGACTAACAACGGCCCGGATGTAGCTACCAACGTCACTGTAACCGATCAGTTACCATCCGGTTTGACTTTTTCTTCCTATACGGCCAGCCAGGGAACCTATAACAGCAGCACCGGCGTCTGGACTGTCGGCAATTTACCCGTGAATGCAACAGTCACCTTGGTCCTGCGCGCGACAGTCAATGCCGGCACAACCGGCCGGACTTTGAACAACAGCGCAACTGCGACTGCCTCCGGACAATGTGAATTAAATCTCACCAACAACACGGACAGTGAACCTATCACGATCACAGCTCCAAATAGGCCGCCAGATGCCGTGAATGACAGTTACGGCGCGACTGAAGACACCACACTGGTTGTAGGCGCAATGAGTGGTGTTCTGTCTAATGATACTGATCCTGACGGTGATCTGCTAACAGTCACCAGCACCGGTGCTATCAACACGGCTCGCGGTGGGACGGTGATGATGAACGCTAATGGCAGCTTCAGTTATTCGCCGCCGGCCAATTATTGTGGGCAAGACTCATTTGCTTACACGATCAGCGATGGTCGAGGTGGGACAGACACGGCCACGGTGACGGTGAACGTGACGTGTGTCAACGATCCGCCTGATGCAGTGAACGATAACGCGAGCACGAACGAGGACACGCCCGTGACGATCAACGTGTTGAGCAATGACACGGATGTGGATGGGAATCCGTTGAGCGTGACGGGTGCGAGTGATCCGCCGCGTGGGAGTGTGACGATCAACGGCAATGGGACGATCACGTACACGCCGGATGCGAACTTGTGCGGACAGGATAGTTTCACCTACACGATCAGCGATGGTCGAGGTGGAACTGACACGGCCACGGTGACGGTGAACGTCGTCTGCGTCAACGATCCACCTGTGGCCAATGATGATACAACGGGCACCAACGAAGGCACGCCGGTGGTCATCCACGTGCTGAGTAATGATTCCGATGTGGACGGTAATCTTGATCCGACGTCGGTGAGCATTACGGTTAATCCGAGGCATGGCACGGTCACGGTCAACCCGGTCACCGGCGCTGTGACGTACACGCCGAATCCGGGCTTCAACGGCATTGACACATTCACGTATCGAGTGTGCGACAACGGTGGAGCATGCGATACGGCTGTGGTGACGATCGGCGTGAATTCCGTTGACGATCCGCCTGTGGCCAATGATGACAGCGCCGTAACCAATGAAGACACGCCGGTCATGATTAACGTGGCGTTGAACGACACCGACCTGGATGGCAATTTGAATGTGGGCAGTGTAACGGTCACGGTCAATCCAGGCCGTGGTACGGTGTCAGTCAACCCAGCAACCGGCGTGGTAACGTATACGCCGAACCCAAACTTCCACGGCGTGGATACGTTCACCTATCGCATCTGCGACACAACGTCGTTGTGCGATACAGCCGTTGTCACGGTCACGATCAGGCCTGTGAATGATCCGCCGGACGCAGTCAATGACAGTTACAATGCGACGGAGGACACGACGCTGACGGTGAGCGCGGCGCAGGGCGTGTTGGCCAATGACGTTGACGTAGATGGTAATCCGTTGACAGTGACCAGCACAGGATTCATCACGACGACTCGCGGTGGAACGGTGAGCATGAACGCCAACGGCAGTTTCAGTTACGATCCGCCGGCGAACTTCTGCGGGCAGGATAGTTTCACCTACACGATCAGCGATGGGCAGGGTGGGACGGACACGGCGACAGTGACCTTGAATGTGGCTTGTGTCAATGATCCGCCTGTCGCGAACGATGATACAAGAGGCACGAGTGAAAACACGCCGGTGGTCATCAACGTGCTGAGTAATGATTCCGATGTGGACGGTAATCTTGATCCGACATCGGTGAGCATTACGGTTAATCCGAGGCATGGCACGGTCACGGTCAACCCGGTCACCGGCGCCGTGACTTATACGCCGAACGCGGGCTTCAACGGCACGGATACATTCACGTATCGCGTGTGTGATACAAACGGCGCATGTGACACTGCCCTGGTGACGGTCATCGTGGATTCCACGAATGATCCGCCTGTGGCCAACAATGACAGCGCGACCACCCCGCAGGGCACACCGGTGACAATCAACGTGCTGGCCAATGACACAGATGTTGACGGCGTTCTTGTCCCGGCCTCCGTGACGATTGTCAGTGGTCCGGCTCATGGCACGGTGTCGGTCAATCCGGTCACAGGTCAAATCACATACACACCCAATCCAAATTTCTATGGCACGGACACGTTTGTCTATCGAGTGTGCGACAACGAGGGAGCCTGCGATACAGCGACGGTGCAGGTCACTGTAACCCAATTGCCGGCCGACCTCGTGGTCACCAAGGTGGTTGATAATCCCGCTCCAGATCTTGGTGAGACGATCACCTATACGATCACTGTTACAAACCTTGGTCCGGGTTTTGCCAGCGGTGTAGAGGTCACAGAGCGACTGCCATCAGGCGTCACATTCATTTCGGCTGAAGCAAGCCAGGGCAGTTATGATCAGACCACCCACGTATGGCTGGTGGGACGTCTGGCCAATGGCGAGAGCGCCGTCCTGCGCATCACGGTGAGAGTGAATCTGAATGCCACCAGCGCCACTATCACGAACACCGTCGTCGCCAGCGCCAATCAACCAGACCCAGCCCCGGCAAACAACACCAGCAGCGTGGATATTGGCATCGAGGCGATCACGCCGCCGAAGGAGCGCGCCACGCATGTTCACATCGTGTTTCAGACGCCGATGGCGCCGAGGAACGGGCCTCAGCCGCCGTACCCGGATAACCAGGGACTGCTGATCGCCGATTACCGCAACGATCAAGTGCGTGTGCTGCTGAGCAACGGCAACGGCACGTTCCGCGTTGGCCAGCAGGTCTCGGTGGGCGATGGTCCATGCGCGATCGCCGTGGGTGACTTCAACAACGATGGTTACACTGATGCAGTCACGGCAAACCAATTGTCGGGCGATCTGAGCATTTTGCTGGGCAGGGGTGATGGCACGTTCCGGGTCCAGCGCGTGCTCGCGGCAGGCAAACAACCGAGCGCTGTGGTCGTCGGCGATTTCAACGGCGATGACAACCTTGACATTGCCGTGACGAATGCCGGTGAGGATAACATCGTGTTGTGGCTCGGCCAGGGCAATGGCGCATTCAGGGCTGGCCGCAGCTATAATACCGGCAAGCAGCCCTTCGGCCTCGTCGTAGGCGATCTGGATCAGGATGGCACACTGGACCTGGCTACCAGCAATTTCGGATCAGAGAATGTCACCGTCTTGCGGGGCACAGGCCGAGGCACGTTTACTCGAATCACAAACTACCTCACAGGAAAAGGGCCACTGGCTATTGTCGCTGGTGATCTGGATCAGGATGGCCGGCTTGATCTGGTGACAGCCGACTTCATATCCAACGAAGTGTCCATCCTTCACAATAATGGTCGCAGCGGGTTCAGCGTGATGCGCCGGTTGCCCGGTGGGTCACAGCGAGGCCCGATTGCTATGGCCACGGATCGTTTCGTTGGCCCGATGTTGGGCATCGCCACTGCCAATATCGCCACGGGCGAGATCGCCGTCTACATAGGCCCCATTGATCGGTCAAATCCGATGAGGCCACAAACCTATCGCGCATTCGACGGTCCGGCTTCTATCGCCACGGGTGATTTCAACAATGATGGACGGCAGGATATTTCCATCCTCGATGCCGATGGGATCACATTAGGCGTTCTGTTGAGCACGAGCGACAACAAGTTCAAACTGACCCAGTAAGCCCGTTCCAGAGGGCACAACGGGGCCATGAACTTGCATTGATGGAAGAGCAACCAGATTGAAGTTTGACGAGCTGGTTGCTCTCCATCACATCACTGGCGCGCTTAGCGAGCCTGAGCGAAGCGTTGAGCGATGATTATCCCGCTAATGTTGTTTGGTGAAAAACCTCAGCAACAGATAACAACCCGTCGCATACGTGGCAAGGCGAGCGAAGGCGAACGAGTGCTGCTTGATACGGCCCCACAGCAGCGCCGCCAAAGACATAACCGTCATCAGCGCCAGCATAGCTAATAGACATTGGCTTGGATCGAGCCGGTTGCCGTACAGGCGCACGAGGCTGGTTCCGCCCCATACGTTTTTGTAAAGCATGATTAGATGAGTGACGTAAACGAGCAACGATTCCCGTCCGATTTGCACGAGCAATGATGCTTCCGATAGGAATTTGCTGGAGAGATGCCAGCCCGCTGTCAGCAGGAGCAACACGAAGCCAAGACGCTTGATGAAGAAAATCGGGCTGGCCCGCAAGCTGCTTGTGCCGTAGCTCAGGTTGACAGGAAGGAGTGCGACAACATAGCTCATGGCAAGCAAACCGGCGCCGATGAGCGCCATATTTTTCATGAACGCGCGCTCGCGCCCGGCGGCCACGGCGTCCAGGTAGGCTGCACCCCAGACGGCGCCAAACAAGAGAAAACCGAGCCAGGGAAACAGAGGGAAAATCGAGTAGTGTTGTTCATTGAGATAGGCCGCTAGCGGCGCCGGCATCATCTGGGTGAAATCAACGTCCCACAGCAACGGTGTTACCAGAACAATCATAATGCCAGAGCCGATCAACCAGCGCCGAAAGTTTGGCTCCGAAGTGATCGCAATCAAGCTGGTGAGCAAAAACAACCAGCCAGCAGCGATACAGTGCAAGGCGTTGGCTTGATAGAAGCGTAACCAACCGTCCGGGGTCGTCGCATGCAACATTTTGTTGAGCGAGTGAAACGGCAGATGTAATGCGTAGGCGATAATCCAGATGAATCCGATTCTTCTCAGGAGCTTCCATAAGGCCGGACCGAAAGAGCGAATATCGTCTTGCTTATTCCGGGTCGCAATGGTGAACACGAGACCGGCCAGGAAGATGAACAACGGTGACATGAGGCCGTTGGCAAAATCCAAGAGGTTGTACCATGAGGTGGCCTTCAGCGTCGGGATGAGCATTTCGTTGAAAACATGCGCTTCCAGCATGAACAGTACGGCGATGCCGCGCATGAAGTCTATGAAAATGAGCCGTTGGTGCGCTGAGGAAGAGGTCATACTATGGCGCTTGCGTTAGCCGTCGCAGTGTGGTCATGTTTTTGTGGTCGTCTTCACGAGTGTGTCGTGGTGTCTCCAAGATGAAGGGCAGCTGCTTGAGTGCTGGATGTCGGACCAGTCGCCGGAATCCTGCGCATCCGATGTTGCCTTGACCGATGTGCCAGTGCCGATCCACGGCGCCGCCCAGCGCAATCCGGGTGTCGTTGGCGTGTATCAGATAGATGCGCTCCCAACCAATGGATGCTGAAATGCTGGCCATCGTGTGTTTGAATCCGGTCGGTGTGGCGATGTCATAGCCGGCGGCATACAGATGAGCTGTGTCCAAGCAACATCCTACAGGCAGCTCATCAAGCCCGTTGAGAATGGCAGCAAGTTGTTCAAAGGTCCGGCCGATTTGCCCGCCTTGCCCGGCTGTATTTTCGATGAGAATGCGCAATCCCTTCAACTGTAATCCACGCGCTGCTGTCTTGATGCCGGCAATGCAACGCGCGATGGCTTGCTCCGCTGAGTCCTGTTTGGCGCTGCCCGGATGAATCACCACATAATCCGCCTCCAGTGCCGCGGCGCGTCGCAGTTCGTCGCGGAAAGCGGAAACCGACAATTGTCGCGTCTCTGCCTCTGCTGAGGCCAGATTGATCAAATAAACGCCATGCACGACGACCGGTGCGATACCTGTTCGCTCACGAGCAGCAATGAAATCGTTCACGTCCTGCTTGGAGAGCGGTCGGCTCGCCCAGCCGCGCGGATTACGCGAGAAGATTTGTACGGCCTCGCAACCGAGCTGGTGCGCTTCGGCGATTGCGTTGGCCAGAGACCCAGCAATGGAAGCATGTACACCGATTCGCATGACTTTTTAAAAAGCCAAGAGGCTACAGTCGGTCTGTGAATTTGTCCAGCGGTTCTGGTCAGTCAGCCAAAAGATCGTGCCCGAGCCAGCAACTGAAAGTGATTGATGGGTTGATGGGAAATCACCCATGAGCGACCGCTCGCCACGAACGCTGAAAATGAAGCGACCGAGGTCGCAAAGTCCACTGAGAGCCCTCTGCCCTCTCTGTGGTCTCTGTGGCTATTCTCGGGAGAGAGGCAAGCAACCCCAGAATGCCGTCGCGCTGGACGTGAGCCGGAGGGGGCGGCTCATCAAGCCTCGACGATACGAAGACCATCAGGAGCGACGGCCAACTCAGTCGCTCTAAATAGCCCAAGAAACAAGCCTACGACGCGAAAGAATTTCTGTTTCATCATTCGTGGCGTGGCTGGGCACAGGGGGCAATTCTCATGGAAACAGAGTTTTCTTCATGGATCGTTGTGAGCTGATGCTCCATGAGCGACGGTGTTGTTAAACACCCTTGCCTCAAGTCCTATTCCTGGTCTGGGTCGTGACCTAACTGCCGCAGGCGTTCGGCCAAGCGAGCGGCGCGTTGCCGCTCCTGCTCCAGTTGCCGGAGCGCCGCTTCCTTCTCCATTCGTTCCCGTTCGGCGCGTTCTTTGCCGGTCGGGATGATTTGACCGTGCTCATCTGTCCAACGCAGCCACGTGTCGTGTTTACCTTCGTACTCTCCCTCCCACAGCGTCAATCCCAGCTTCAGTTCGGGAAATCGTGGCTCTGGTTGCAGCACATACGAATACCCGCGCAACTGATAGACGGTCAATGGCTCCTTCATTACCTGCCGCAACGGATCATAGATCACGTAATACTGCACTCTCATCCGCTCGTATTTTCGCTTCTTCTCGTCATCTTCGCCGCCTTCCGTGTTGGAGACGATCTCGATGACCACGTCCGGTGATTTGCCAAACTCCCAGAGAAAGTACGACCGATGCTCCTTCTTCCACCAGTCCGGCGCGACCTCCACGTCCACACTGAGGAAAACGTCCGGCACAATTGCCGGTGATCGCACCATGTAGAAAATCCCCACATTGGCCGCTACCAGGAAAGGCCGTCCTTCTCCAGGGCCGCTCCATGAGCTATAGAGCGGCTCGGTTAAAAGTCGTTGATGTTTCTCGGAAGGCAGATTATCCACAGGCGTATCATCCTCCGTGATCAGGTGGCTAATATCTGGCTTGACGTCAATCAACGGTTGAGACATAACCGACCTCACTTAAATTGATTTGCTGCGCAGCAGCATTGTAACACGGGCGGCCAGCTTCGCACAGTCACGGCGCGAGCCCGACACGGCGCGCCAACGTGACGAACCGAGGGTCAGACCGCCAACGGTCCCACAGCGGATGAACCTTGAAAAACGACGGCGGGAGGGTGCGTTGCTCATAAGCCTTTTTGAGCCAGATGAACATCTTCTCTTGATCGTCGAGCCCGGCATAGACGAGCGCAATGGCATAGGCTGAGGCGTAGGTCTGTTGAGCCGAAGCGAGCAGGTTGCTCAGAATTTTCCTGGCCTCCTCTTTGTTTCCCGATACAGCATAGGCATGAGCGAGTAAGGCTGCTGTGGTTTTGTGGCCAGTGTATTCGACAGCGCGTTGTAATTCTGAGATGGCGTCACGAACGCGGCCGGTTTGCAAGTAGACTAGTGCCAAGTCACGGCGTGCCGAAGCTGACGTTGCATCGAGTTCAAGCGCGTGGCGGAAGGCTTCGACGGCTTGATCATACTGACGGGCGAAGTAGTGTCGCAATCCGAGTTGAGCGGCAATGCTCGGTGATGCTCGGTCGAGCGCTTGTGCTTGCCGAATATGCTCGATGGCTTGCTCATGGCGTCCCATGGCCGATAGAAATTCGCTATACCATTGATGAGCTATCAGCAGGGAAGGGTCAAGCGCGAGAGCGCGACGAAAAGCTATTTCGGCGTTATTCCAGTCCCACTCGTATCGCAGGTGAATGTAGCCCAACTGCGCATGCGCGTCGGCCATCGTATCATCGAGCCTCAATGCTTTGGTCAAGGCTTGTTTGGCTTTGGGAAAAAAGTCCTGGGGCGGTCGCGTTTCGTAGTGGCTCTGGATGAGGTAACAGTCGGCCAGGTCAACATAAGCGACGGCCAGGTTAGGGTCAAGCCGGATAGCTCGTTGGAATGAGGCGATGGCGTGATCAAGGGCTTGTCCTGTGCGGCGCTCGTATTGTTCTCGGCCTTGCAAATAAGCTTGTAACGCGGCAGCGTTGCTGGTCTGACGTTTGGCAAGCTCCCGTTTGGCATCTTGACGTATTGCGGTCGGCGTTGGTGTTTGATGGGTCGTCTCAGCGGACGATGGTGACTGTATGGGCGCCTGTGGTTCTGCACAACAGATCATGAAGCCGGTGATGAGCAGCCCCATGAGCATGCTGAGCAGACGAATATCCGGGCGACGCAGGCTGTTGGACAAGAGGTTGGCCAGTTGCCTGTCAGAGCGTTGCACGGCGCGGCGTTCACGCTCTCGCTGCTCCAGAATTGCTGCTCGTCGTTGCCAAGCAGCCCAGAAGGCTCGCCAAAATGAGAAGTTCGCTGTGAGCGGCGCGGCGAACAATAAGAGCAGAACGACGACGATGTGTTCAATCAGGAAGCGCCGATCATGGAGATTGATCCAGTGCGTGATGAGCCGGTTGCGTTGAGCAATCTCTTGAACCTGGCGTTGCTCAAAGTGTGAGCCAATGGTGGAGCTCGTCGCATGATAAACGACTGCCTGCGGTTCGTAGAGAATTTTCCAGCCGCGCTTCCAGGCTCTCCAACTCAGGTCTACATCCTCCCAGTAGAAGGGGGCGAGCAAGCAGTTGAATCCGCCAAGCGCTCGCAGCTTATCAGCAGAGAACGCGGAAAACCCGCCGCTCGCCAGCATGGAATAGTAGTCGCCGGTTACTGGTTGCTGGTGGCCGGTTTCTGGCAACTGTCCACGGGTCACTGTGCACTGTTGACTGTTCACATCGTAGTTGGCATGAACGCGCCAGAAGCCGCGTTTGAATTGACCAACTTTGCCGGCTGTGGCCACCGTGTTGGTGTGCATATCGAGCGCCTTACAGCAGACGGCGAAGACGGACGGGTCAGCGAAGTGAGGGACGAGATACAACAGCACATCTGCATTCACAGAGACATCATTGTTCAAGAGGAAGATAATTGGATATCGAGCCTGCGCCAATCCCACGTTGCAAGCAGGGCCGAAGCCTTCGTTGCGTTCCTTTCTAGCAACGACGATGTGAGGATGGGCGTCGCGTAACCAGTCGGCTGTTGCATCTGTGCTACCGTCATCAACCACGATCACTTCGACATCATAGCCAGTTTGGCTCACATAGGTTTGACCAGCGCGGTGAACTGAACCGAGAAATCGCTCCAGCAAGTGGCGACCATTCCAGGTCGGAATAATGATGGTGACGTCCCAGTCGCTCATGAAGGATGGACGGTCGAAGATCGGGAGTGGTTCGGCACGGTCTTCTTCGCGTGCATCATGTTGTGCAACAAGCGCACTGGCTGGTCGAAGATCGGGAGTGGTTCGGCACGGTCTCCTTCACCCATCCACGCTGTTCAGCTCACAATCCGAGCAGTTGGCGGGCGGCTGTTTCCGTGAACGTGATGAACGGTTTGGGATACACGCCGATGAGCAGCACCAGCACGGTGGCGGCCACCAACGCCGTATGCAAGCTGGTAGAAAGCGCCAGCGGTTCCTTCTCGGTGGCTTGCCCCATGAACATGGCTTTGATAAACCGGGCGTAGTAGTAAAGCGAGACGGCCGTATTCAGCACGGCGATCACAGCCAGAATGACCAACCAACGATTGCCCGTTTCGATCAATCCGGCAAACAGATAGTATTTTCCGATGAAGCCGGCCGTCGGCGGAATGCCGGTAAGACTCAGCAGGAAGATGGTCATCATCACGGCCATGGCCGGATGTCGGTGGATCAGCCCATTGAAGTTATCAACGAGTTCGCCCGGAATGTCAGCGCGTCGCTGTGCGATGATCACGCCCCACGCGCCCAGATTCATGAAGACATAAACGAGCAGGTAGATGACCAAGCCTGTATAGCCAGTTCGATTGCCGGCAATGAGGCCCAGCAGCAAGTAACCGGCGTGTGAGATTGAGGAGTAGGCCATCAGCCGCTTGGCATTGGTTTGTGTGAGCGCCGCCAAGTTGCCCCACGTCATGGTGAGGGCAGAAATGACCACTAGCAAGCCAATCCAGCCAGGAGTGCCTCCGGTAAGGTCGCCACGCAGCCCGCCAAGGCCATCATGGAAAATCCGCGCGAAGATAGCAAACGTCGCTGCCTTCGGCCCGACCGACATGAATGCCGTGACAGAGCTGGGAGCGCCTTCGTAGGCGTCAGGGCACCACATGTGAAACGGCACAGCCGCAATCTTGAACAACAATCCGGCAGCGATGAAGATCATGCCGGCTGTCGCCACGAATCCGCTCAGCAATTCGGCAGGCAATTTGCTAATGGCCGCTGCGATCTTTTCCAGGTTGGTTTCACCGGTCAGGCCATAGATTAACGACATGCCGTAGAGAAAGACGCCGGAGGAGAAGATGCCCAACAGGAAGTACTTCATCGCTGCTTCATTGGAACGCCGGTCGCTCTTGAAGTAGGCGACTAACACATAAGTGGTCACGGCCATCAATTCAAAGCTGATGAAGATCGTGAGCAGGCTGGTACTGGATGCCATCAGCATCATGCCAGAGGTGGCGAATAAGACCAGCGCATAGTATTCGCCGCGCTGCTCCCGTTCGACATCAAGGAACTTGATTGACAAGGCCACGGTGAAGAGCGCGACCAGCAGGAAGATTGCCTTAAACACCAGCGAGAACTCGTCCACAACATAGGTGTCGTAGAATCCCGGCACGGCCGAGCCGGTGGTTCTCAGAAGCCGGAACAGTTGAATCAATGAGACGGCGCCGGCCAGCAGTCCGGCCAAGCTCACATAAGCAGACCATCGCCGTTGCCGCTCCGTCAGCCAGAGTTCCAGCACCAGCAGAAAGCAGGCCACAGCGATGATAATCATTTCTGGCATCAGCAGCGTGATGGCTTGTTCGACCAACGCTCGCCAATCAGGCCCTGTCGTGAGCATCAACAACAATGGCGTCATCATAGGTCTCTTCTCACCGAGCGGATTGCAGATGGCGGATTGCAGACGTGAAGAAGCATCTGACGCACTGGTTGAACAGGACACCAGATACTGGATTCTGGAGTTGCAAAAATTTTTTGACCCTCAGTCCGCAATCCGCCATCTGCAATCGTCCTCATTTTTGAGCCTGCACCGGCAGACTGCTTGCGGCATAACCGGGCTGAACCTGTTGCACAATCGTTTGCACCGGTTTGCCGAAGTAGCTCAAAAACGGCTTGGGATAAATCCCGATCCAGAACGCGAGGATAATCAGCGGCATGAAATAGGCCCATTCACGCGCATACAGATCGGGCAAATTCTTATTCTTCTCGTTAGTGACCGGCCCATACATCGTTCGTTGATACAACCAGAGCATATAAGCCGCGCCGAGCACGATGCCAGAAGCAGCAAATGCTGCCCAAATCTTGTTAGCTTCAAAGACGCCGCGCAGGATCAGGAATTCGCCGATGAACCCATTGAGCATCGGCAAGCCAATCGAAGACATCGTCATGATCATGAAGACAGCAGCAAAGCCCGGCATCACGTGGCTCAGACCGCCATAATCGCTGATCATGCGTGTGTGCCGCCGCTCGTAAACGACGCCGACGAGCAAGAACAATGCCCCGGTCGAGATGCCATGATTGATCATCTGCAAGACTGCGCCGTTCAAGCCATTTTCGTTGAGCGCAAAGATGCCCAGCATGATCATGCCCATGTGACTGACCGATGAATAGGCGACCAGCCGCTTCCAATCCTTTTGCGCCATCGCCACCAACGCGCCGTAGACGATACCGATGATAGACAGCCAAACCATCGCCATGAGGATGGACGGGTGTTTGGTGGCATCAGGAAACATCGGCAGGTTGAAGCGAACGAATCCGTAGGTTCCCAGTTTCAGCAAAATTCCAGCCAGCACGACCGATCCAGCCGTCGGCGCTTCCGTATGCGCGTCAGGTAGCCAAGTGTGAAACGGGAACATCGGCACTTTGATGGCAAAGCTGATGAAGAAGCCGAGGAATAACCAGATTTGCAAGCCGAGCGGGATGATGCTCTGGCCGTCCAGTCGCGCCGTCCCCAGCGCTTGCAGCGCCATGATGTTAAACGTGCCACGACCGTTGGCTGCCAGATCAATGCCGTGACGCATCATTTCGAGCATCGGGCCGTTGGAGCCGGCGATCATCTCTGCTGCCCGCGTCACTGCCTCGCGCACTTGGTTGGCTTGCGAGCCGGTCATGTATTCCGGGAAGATGAAGTAGAGCTTCAAAATGGCCAGCAACATGACAACCGATCCCAGCAGCGTGTAGAGGAAGAATTTGATCGCCGCGTACAACCGGTTCTCACTGCCCCACACGCCGATGACGAAGTACATCGGCACGAGCATCACTTCCCAGAAGACGTAAAACAGAAACAAATCCATCGAAACGAACACGCCGATGATGCCCGTTTGCAGCAGCAGCATGACCACGTAGTATTCTTTGACTCGCTCCTGAATGTAGTCCCACGAACAGTAGATGGCGATCACGCCGGTCAGCGCCGCCAGTATCACCAGCATAATGGCGATGCCGTCCACGCCCATTTGGTAACGCGCGCCGATTTGTGGAATCCAGTTGTAATCCTCGATGAACTGAATGCCGCCCATCTGACGGTCGTACCGCAGCAACCAGAGCGAAGGCAGGAAGCATACGACTGCCCAGAGATTGGCAAATAAGCGAATCCCGCGTTTGTTCTCGCGGTTAAAAAACAGCAGGACGATAGCTCCTACGACCGGTAACCAGGTCACGATGCTGAGAATGTTTGGCATGGAACTCTAACTCCCCCAGAAGAAATAGGCCGCCGTTGCGATCAGCAGGCCAGCGACAATGACCAGCGCGTAGTTCTGTGCCAGTCCCGTTTGGGCCGCGCGAAACACCACCGAGAAAATTCGCATGAAGAAGCCAAGAGCATTAACAAGTAGGTCTACGACATACGTGTCAAACCAGCCACTAACGGCGCTGGACATGCGCGTGAACCACGCTGATCCGTTGACGCCCCCATCCACAACGCTCACATCGGTTTTCCATAAGAGTTTGCTTGAGCCAAGCGTGACGCTACGCACAAAGACGGCTTCATAGAAATCATCTACCCACAGCTTGTTTACACTGGCCGCATAGAGAGGTTTGAGTGATTCGACCAGCGCTTCTTGTTGCTGTCGGCGATGAATGTACAACGTATAGGCCATGTACATGACACCAGCCGCCGCCAGGACCGACACTGCCATCAGCACATATTCCATCGGATCGTGGCCATGAGTGGCCGCGTGCACAGCGCCGTGTGTGGCATTTGCCTTGTAGATGATGGGGTCCAACCAATGTTCAAACCGATTGCTGCCGCCCAGCGCCGCTGGCACGCCAAGGAAGCCGGCCAACGCCGAGCCGGCTGCCAGAATGATCAGCGGAATGGTCATCACACGCGGCGATTCGGTTGGCGGACCGTGATGCTGGTCGTGTTCACCGCTCAGGCCATGATGATGATGCCCTGCGGCAGTGGCAAATCGAGGCTCGCCCCAGAACGTCATAGCCATCAGCCGGGTCATGTAAAATGCCGTCATCATTGCTCCGATCAAGGCAAACAACCACAACACGGGCCCGCCAGGAATCGCGTGAGTCGAATAGGTGCGCCAGAGGATTTCGTCTTTGCTGAAGAAGCCGGCAAACGGAATGATGCCACAGATGGCCAGCCAGCCGATGAGGAAGGTTTTATAGGTCGTCGGCATGTACTTGGCCAGGCCGCCCATCTGGCGCATATCTTGCTGGTGATGCAACGCCACGATCACGCTGCCGGCTCCCAGAAACATCAGCGCCTTGAAGAAGGCATGGGTGAACACATGGAAGATGCCCGCCGTGAAAGCGCCGACGCCACAGCCCAGAAACATGTAACCAAGTTGTGAGATGGTCGAGTAGGCCAAAACTTTCTTGATGTCATTTTGGGCAAAGGCAATGAACGCCGCCAGCAACGCTGTGGCCAGTCCGATCACGGCGACGATGAACATCATCGTCGGCGACTTCTGAAAGATGACATTGGTGCGAGCCACCATGTAAACGCCTGCTGTGACCATTGTGGCCGCGTGAATCAACGCAGAAACCGGCGTCGGGCCAGCCATCGCGTCCGGCAACCAGACATAGAGCGGAATCTGAGCGCTCTTGCCCGTCGCGCCAATGAACAAACCAAGCGCCAGCCACGATGCAAGCCCCCAGCCCCACATCTGCTCCATGGGCAGGTACGCGTCGTCAGCGGCTTTCTGGAAAACTTCGGAAAATTGCCACGTGCCGAACAGCGAGAAAATGCCAAACATGGCTAACATGAAGCCAAAATCGCCAATGCGATTAACGATGAACGCCTTGGTGCTGGCGTACTGGGCATCGTCCCGCGCGAAGAAATATCCGATCAGCAAGTAAGAACACAGCCCGACGCCTTCCCACCCGACAAACATCATCACGAAATTAGAGCCCATCACCAGCGTCAGCATCATGAACATGAAGAGATTCAGTTCGGCGAAAAACCGGTAGTACCCGCCATCCCCGCGCATGTAGCCGACAGCAAACACATGGATCAAGAAGCCGACGAAGGTGACGATGAACATCATGACGCATGAGAGCGGATCAACCTGATAAGACCATTCAACGTACAGTGGCGCCGGCTGGCCGGCCTCCGGCCCATACGTTATCTGGCCTTGTCCGCCGAGCATCCAGGTGAACGAGTGGGGAAATCCACCGGCTTCCGACGAAATGTATGGCTGGCCCGTTTCTGCGCGTCCGCTGGTAGCATAGTCCCAGATTACGCCCAGCGTGATGATCAAGGACAACAACACCGAGCCGCAGGCGATCAGCGAGACCGCCGACTCGGACAGCTTCCATCGCCGACCCAACACGAACAAGAGGAACGAGCTGATCAGAGGAAGCGTTGGAATGAGCCACACCAGTCTCAGCATACGTCACCACTTCAGCAGATCAATCTCATCAATCGCCACCGTCTGGCGATTGCGGTAGAGGGCAATGACAATCCCCAAACCGATCACCGCTTCAGCCGCGGCAACAACGATGATGAATATCGTGAATACATGTCCCATGTGCTCGGTGATACGGCCCGATAATTGCCAATAGCGAGTGAACGCAATGAAATTCAAATTGGCGGCGTTCAAGATGAGCTCGATGGACATGAAGATGATCAGAATGTTGCGCCGCATCAGCACGCCGGCGACGCCAATTGAAAACAGCAGAAAGCTGAGCAAGATGAAATCAGCCGGCCCTTTCCTGAGCGCCGCTTCCAAAAAGCCGCTGGCCTGCGGCGCTGCCGTCGGCGCCTGTTGTATCAACCACCATACTGCCGCTACCACGAGACCTCCTCTAAGTGCACAATAAACTCAGCATGTCGAACGAGGATGAACAGCTTCGCGAGTCGTTTATCGTTCATCGTTCAATCAAATGTCTCCTCCTGTCGTCGCGTGCGCGCTAGGACGACGGAGCCGACGATCGCGACAAGCAGCAGCACGGATGCAATCTCAAACGGCAGAGCCGCATCCTGATATAAGGTCATGCCGACTTCTTGCGTGTCTTCGGAGACCCGCCCAGCGATCGTCGGTTCTTCAGCGGTTTCCGGCGGTGATGCCGGCGCCGGCAACAACGGCGCTGGCGGCTTTTTCCGCACCAATTGGAACGGGTCCTGACGAATCCCGAAGTACATCACGCTGGCCACCATCAGAAAGACGAGCACGCCGGCGACATATCGCTGTCGCGTGTATGTCTGAATCGTCTCGGTCAGCTCCTCACGCACATTGACAAGCATAATGACAAAGATGAACAACACGACCACACCGCCGACGTAGATCAGAATCTGCGCGCCAGCCACGAATTCAGCATGCAACAGAAGAAACAACCCGGCCACGCCAATCAACGCGCCCATCAGAAACAAGGCGCCGCGCACCGCCGTGGGCGCCGTGATCAGCGAGAGCGCCATCAGCAGCGTGAACAACGCCAACACGTAAAAGAAAATCGCTTGTACGCCCGTCAGTTCCACAAATCCCCCTTTTCATTGACCGCGCCATCAAGCGGCCACTTGGTCGGATGAACCGTTCGGTACAGCTCAATCATTGTGTCACCGGCTCATTTCACGTACATCGGCTGATCAACCCCGTTTTCCAACATCGTCCACGTCCAGGCAAAGTCCTTACGTCGGTAGATCGCCATCTCAAAATTTTGCGTCAACTCAATCGCGTAGGTTGGGCAGACATCCTGACAGTAACCGCAAAACATGCAGCGCGAGGTGTCATATAGATAATCGGCCAGAAATCGTTTCTTCTTGATCTTGCCATGCTCGTCGCCGATTTCGCGCACTTCTTCGGTCACCGTGATCAAATTTTCCGGGCAGGCGACAGCGCACAGATTGCAAGCGATGCACAACGATTCGCCCGTTTCCGGATCAAGGTTCAGTCGCGGCGCGCCACGGAATCGTTCGCCGATCTTCGGCCGGACTTTAGGATATTGCTCAGTCACGTTGCGACTCGGCGCCTGCCACTTAAATGTGATGGCCATGCCTTTCAGAAGATCAATCAGTAGGAACCGGGAAATGATCTGCTTCCAATTGCGCTTCGGTGTGAGTGCCATAGCTTGATCTACCTCGCTTAAACTTGCTCGAAAAGATCAGAAGTCCGCTGTTGCTCCAGGCGAATCTGGCGTTGCACACGCAGGTTGAAATCAGCCGAGCGCCGATTGATGATCGCCAGCGTGATCCACGTGATGGGAATGGCAACGAGGAAAGCGGTCAGCACGAAATAGAGCTTGCCTGTTGGCCATACGGTTATCAATCGTTCGCCCAGCGTCGTGGAAACCGTCCGTGCAAAGCCGAGGTGCTGGCCGATGACCAGCAGCACGCCTGTCACCACGATGTTCAACAGCATCGCCGGAATCATCCACTTCCATCCTAAGTCCATCAGTTGGTCATAGCGATACCGCGGCAGCGTCCATCTGACCCACATGAACACGTAGAGAAAGAAGAGAACTTTGGCAGCGAATACCATCGTGCTGAGCAAGGTGAACAACGATGGACTAACCGATTCCAACCGACCCAGAAACGGCGCATGCCAGCCGCCCAAAAAGACCGTCACCGCAATGGCCGAAGAAACAACCATGTTGGTGTACTCAGCGACGAAAAACAATCCCCAACGAAACCCGCTATATTCGGTATGAAAGCCAGCCACTAGTTCGGCTTCAGCTTCCGGCAGGTCGAACGGCGCGCGATTCGTTTCGGCCAGCATCGCTACGACGAAGATGATAAACGCGACCGGTTGGTAGAGCACGTACCAGATGTGATCGAAACGTTGCGCTTCAATCATGCCGGTCATGGAGAGCGTTTTGCCAAACATCAGCGGGCCGATCAATGCCAACCCAATGGCGACTTCATAACTGACCATCTGCGCCGACGAACGCAGCGCCCCCAGCAGCGGATACTTGCTGTTAGACGCCCAGCCGCCCAGGATAATGCCCAACACACCGACTGATGAAACGGACAAGATAAACAGCAGCCCGATGTTGATGTCGGTGATCGTCGCGCGACCTGGCCCGAACGGGACCACCGCCAGAACAACCAGCGCGCAAACCAATGACAGCAATGGAGCCATCTTGAAGATCGTCTGGTCGCCGCGCGCCGGTACCAGGTCTTCCTTCAACAGCAACTTGATGCCGTCAGCCAACGGTTGCAACAAGCCCCACGGGCCGACGCGCATCGGACCCAATCGCGCTTGCATGAACGCGCTCACTTTCCGTTCCGCGTAGGTCAGATATGCCGCCAGCGTCAGAATCACGAAGATCACCACCACCATGACCAGCAGCGGCTGCCAGACATACTGCACGACAATCGGGTTGTTGAGCAATTGTTCCATCAAGCCCTCACCGGTCAACTTCACCCAGAACAATATCAATCGAACCAATCAGCGCAATCACGTCGGCGACCAGATGGCCAATCGAGAGTTTTTTCAGCGCTTGCAGATTGATGAGCGACGGCGGACGGATGCGGAGTCGTTCGGGAAATGTCGTCCCATTACTGACAATGTAGACGCCCAGTTCGCCTTTGGGCGATTCAATCGAATGATACACTTCGCCCACTGGCGGTTTGATCACTTTGGGCACTTTGCCCAGTATCGGCCCATCAGGCAGCCGCTCGACGGCTTGCAGAATGATGTGGCGACTTTGCTTCATCTCCTCCATCCGCACCAGGTAGCGATCGTAGGTGTCGCCGTTTTCCCCGACCGGCACTTCCCAATCCAGTTGGTCATAGACTTCGTAAGGGAATGCCTTGCGAATATCCCACTTGACGCCGGAGCCGCGCAGCGTCGGCCCGGTGACCCCAAGGTCTTTGGCATCTTCAGCAGTGAGCACGCCGATGCCAACGGTGCGCCCCAACCAGATGCGATTCTCGTTCAGAATCGTCTCGTATTCAGCCACCCGCTCAGGAAAGACGCGACAGAACGCTTTGACTTCCTCTTCAAAGCCGGGGTAGGTGTCGTAAAAGAGCCCGCCGATGCGCAGCGCATTGGTAGTCAGCCGCGCGCCGAAGTAATTCTCGAAGATGTTCAGGATTTGCTCGCGTTCACGGAACGCATAGAGGAAGATGGTGACCGCGCCAATATCCATCGCATGGGTCCCCAACCAGAGCAAGTGACTGGCGATGCGCTGCAGTTCGGTCAGGATGACGCGCACATATTTGGCGCGTGGCGTGACTTCGATATTGGCCAGCTTTTCGACCGCTTCGATATAAGCCAGATTGTTGGAGACGCCGGCCACGTAATCCAGCCGATCAAAATATGGCTCGATGTGGGTGTATGGGCGATTTTCGCAAATTTTCTCCACACCGCGATGCAGATACCCAATATCACAGTCCAGGTCCACGACCGTTTCGCCATCCAGCTTCAAGATAACGCGCAGCACGCCGTGTGTGGCCGGATGTTGCGGTCCCATGTTGAGCACCATCTCGCGGGCGCCCATCAAACGTTCAGGTGTGGCGACCTCTGGTTTGTGCATTACTCGAATTTCCCCGTGTATTCTCCGTCAGGACGAAACGGTATCATCTGCAGGTGCTCTGCCGTCCAACGATTGTATTGGAACAGTAAGGGGTATTCCTTGCGCAATGGATGACCCTCCCAATCAGGAGGCAGCAGCAGCCGTCGCAAGTCCGGATGATTCTCAAACTGTATTCCGAACATGTCATAGACTTCCCGCTCCAGCCAATTGGCCGTGCTCCAGACGTGCGAGACACTGGGAACGGACTGGCCATCGGCCAGATCAACTTTCAGTCGCCAGCGCACATTGCGCGGGAATGAGTATAGATGATAGATCGTCTGAAACGGCTTTTCGGCATCGGGCAAATGCCGTCCTGTAACGTCGGTCAGGAAGTCAAACTGTGCATCTGGATCATCCCGAAGGAAGCGGCATACATGAGCCAGCTCGTCGCGCGAGATGTACAACGTCGGCATGTCGAGCTGAACAGCTTGCAGCACGGCATGAGGGAAGCGTTGACGCAGCTTCTCGACCAACGGGTCGTCGGTAATATCCGGCGGCGGAGCCGGAGCCGCTGCCTTCTTCTCAGGCGTTGCCCGGGGCGGTGGCGTCGGCTTTGCTGCTGGTGTTGCTTGATCGGTATCTTTTTTTACCTCTTCACTCATAGCAGGTTATATGATTGAACGCCGTTGCAACGAGGGGGCTTTTTACCATACGCACATAGGGTTGTCAACATGCGCTCATCGCGCACCGCGCCGGTCATTGCCTCTTGGCAAGCAGTTGCAGAGAAGCAATTTCCTAAAGCTTGTTTTCGTTGCCTCTGGGATGAGTGAGCCGCGGCAATGAGACGCCCGCGCCAGCTCACAGCGCCTGTTCAAAACGCGCGGATTCGAGGATGATGCTCAAGCCTCACATCAGATACCAATAGTCCGGCAAAACGCCGTGTTTGATGAAGCGATATGGAGAGCAAACGTCCAAAGCAGTAGTCTACGAGCTTGCGTGGCCATTTGGTATTACTTCGTCATGCTACGCTCGTTTCTGCTGAGCCGCGTCAGCGGCCGGCAAGTTCCGGAGGGTGCGCCTTCCTGGCGCTTTCTGTGGTGGCTTTGCATCTAGAGGCCGCGTCAGCGGCCGGCAAGAAGGTAGCCAGCCGTGAAACGTCTGGGACAGCAGAGCAAGCCAGAACGGCGCGTTGGAGACGTGCACGAGACGCGCGCGTTCGCAGCCACGGGTTGGACAGCATGAACGAGCTAATGGGAAAGCGCGTGGCGTTCCATCAGGGCGCGAAGGATTGTGGAATGACGGCCATCGAGGGCGTTTCACGTCTGGCTACCCGCTGGTGGGCGGCTCCCGCCGCCGCACTGCTCCGAGCACGCTCGGTTTGAAACACTACACGTCAGCAGGCTGTCACACAACGACGCTCCCACAAAGAACCCGGTCTTTCCCTCCGCATTTGGTTGACTACATGCTCCAGGCCCCTCTGCGACCGCCTATAGGATTTTGTCTGTGAGGTCAGTTCGACCAGGATGATGTTACCGGCGAGATCAATGGTTCGCGCTCTTTGCCGCTTCAGAAGGAAACCAATGCGCGGACTCTTCGTGTACTGAAGGGGAACCAGTGGATGGAATCGCTGAAGGCTTTTGTTGATGATGGATGAGCAAGCGTGCCGGCGCCGGTCATACAGGCACCCAGAGCAGCGCGCGACGAATAACTTTAATGTCGGTCGGTTGCAGCCGCACGGGGTATTCGTGACAGTCATTGACTTTGGCATGGTACTCAGCGTGAATCGCGTGCAGGTCCTGCATGAAATCTTGTTCGATGTGGCGTAATTCTTCTTGGAGATTCTTCAATTCATCGGGAATTTCAAGAATGTCGGCGGTGTCCAGCAACGGTGTTGTCGGCGCTTGCGGGTGGCTCATGATGGCTGCCTCCATACGATTTTCCAGCAGGCTGATCATCCGTCGTCGCACGACCTCTAACTCGTCGCTCACGTCCTGGGCGTAGTCGCCTTGTAGGGACAGTTCGCGCAACTGCTCAAGTCGGAATTTGAGTCGTTGCGCTAACATTTTTAATTGCGGTTGCATTTGCGTCAGCACTTCGTCAGCAACGCGGTTGAGGAATTCCTGCCGGTCTTCTCCGAGCTTGGAGTACCATTGAAGGCTGGGATTATGATAGAGCGTTAAATTGGCTTGACGAATCAAGTAGCTCATCAAGTCAGATTGGGCTTGATCCATGCGTCGTTTGGTCAGTCGGACTTTGCCGGGGTAGGGGCAGATACTTGAACGCGGCTCCCATTCCAGGCGATCGGGCGAGATTTCAGGGACTGCCGGCTCGCTCCAGTCTATGACGAGATCTTCGCCCCCGTCAGGGAGCCAGGCTGAGTAGTATGCCTCTTTGGCATGGATCAGTTCAGCCCGGATGTCGCGGAACTCGATCTGACATTCAAACATCAATGCTGGACGATACCGCAAAAGGTGCGGCAATTCAGCTTGAGCCTGATCAGCCGGCGCCAGCCAAAGATGGAGTTCGCCGCGAGCTGATCGCTTTTTCTCTTGCTGCTTGAGCATACTGACCCTTCCGCATCATATATCCACGCGCGTGGCTTGCACGCGCGGTTCAACGGTGATTGATTTGACATTGACGAGCCGCACCCGGCCTGGGGCTGCGCCCGGTATCTTGTGAACGTGTTTTCGCTCCGTATAGTGAACGACCACGGCTGTCGAACCTCGCGCCTGACTGTAAAACGCCGCCAGTTGCGCGGCTTCGATCAACGATTGAAACGGGACCGAGACGCCTTTTTTGCAGCGCAACACGACGTGCGAACCAGGATAATCAGCCGCATGTAACCAGATGTCATGCGGCCGGGCGATCTGAAATGTCAATCGCTGGTTGGCTTCAGCCGTTCGGCCCACCAGGATGTGGTGTTGTTCGGAGGAGAGAAATTGTGCGACGCCTGGAATCTTCTTGAACAACGGGCGGCCACCCAGTGACGCGGGCAACGCTGAAGCAGGACCAAGCAGCTCGTCTGCGTATGACGACAAGGCTTCCAGCGTAGTGGCTGACTGCACGGCTTGATCGAGCGTTGAGAGCTTCAATAGTTCTTGTTCGAGTTGACCGATCTGTTGCTCAAGTGAGTCGGCCTTGCGTTTCTGTTTTCGATAAATTTCAAAATAATCGGTGGCCGTTTGCTGAATAGAGGCGCGCGGCTGGGCTGGAATTTCGACGCTGGGTTGGTCAGGGGCGTAATAATCGGTCACCACGAAGCCCCGCTCACTGCGCGTGGCATGATGAACGTGAGCCAGAAGCAATTCGCCCCACTGCCGGTACTGTTCGTAGTTGCCTAATCGCTCCCTCTCCTGTTTCATGCGTTCCAGCCGTTTCTCGACTTTCTTTCGTTTTTGAAATATCGCTGTAGCCAGCGTTCGTCGCCGTTCCTGAATGAGCCGGCTGGCACTGACCAACTCCTCATAGATTTCAACCGCTTCCAACATAGTGGCAAATGGCGTGACCGTCAAGCCCGCCTGTTCAGAGAGCCAGTGAAGTTGGATAGGAGCAACAATAAGCTCGCGCTCCCACTGAAGCGTCGCTGGTTGAACCAGTGCTAAGGCGGTCGGCGCATACAGGCACGGTTGTGGGTGGTTCGACAGTTGATCCAGTACTTCGCTGAATGCCTGATAAGCCGTGCTGTGACGCGCGCGCCAAACCACTTCCTCGGCCAGTCGCGGGCCGAACCCTTTGATATGTTGGATCAGCGCTTGACGCAATGAGCCTGTTGATTCGCAAAGCGTGTTCAGCTCGGTTTCCGTTACCCGCCACGGGTCCAATTTGCCCGGTTGCTGCGGCAGCACATACTCCATAGCCAGCTCGGATGAAGCAGGCGATCTGGTTTTGAATCGCCCGATGATCCGATCATCAGCGTTCAACAGGTAGAGGTTGGCTCGCCGGTCAATCAGCTCGATGACGAGCGAATATTGGTCAACCACATCTTGATCCGCTTGCCTGCTGAGACGCAGACGAACGATGCGATCATACTCAGCCTGTTCGATACCGCCCAAACGGCATCCAACAAGATGCTTGCGCAGCAGCAACAGCAGTGGAGTGACATGCTCGGTAGCCGATTTTTTTGTGCGTCGCAACAGCCAGAGCGCAGGGTGGCGATCATCAACTGAAACGACTAACGCGCCGGACCTGAACTTCAATAAAAATTGGTTCGACCCAGTTGCTTGAACCCGTTCTA
Source organism: Blastocatellia bacterium (assembly GCA_025054955.1). Taxonomy (NCBI): domain Bacteria; kingdom Pseudomonadati; phylum Acidobacteriota; class Blastocatellia; species Blastocatellia bacterium. The sequence goes on from JANWZE010000036.1 coordinate 32,362, forward strand.
ACCTGGCGTGGCCTAAGGCAGCTCGCAGCTCTTGCACCAGTAGGCTCAGGCTGAAGCTGTCCATAATGGGCGAACGCCGTCAAGGTCGGCAGTGATGATAGAGCCAAGGCGCCTGTACGGCTGGAAGCTCTTCATACGTTTGATGCACTGTGGTACGCGAAGCCATGTCTGAGAAGCTCCGTCCCCGTGTGTCGAACCTGGGCGATAAGAAGCTAAGGCCATAGCCGATTGGCGCGACCATAAGCGCACAGGCGCGGCGGATCGCTTGGCCGAATGACGGTTGATTCAAACTTACGGCATCAACCGCGATGATCCCCACCTTATGCATCCCGATGGTTTGCCCCATCGCCATGAGCATGAGGCTCATGTAGAGAAAGTAGAGGATGAGGGCAATCAGCGCATGAATGCACAACACACGAATGTCGGAGAAATTGGCCCGACTGAATTCCGACATGGCAAGAAAGGGCACATTCGCCATAACCATCACACCAAGGTCAATCAACCCGGCAGCGACGCGCTGCGACATATTGGCTTGTTGAAGCGGAAACTCACCGGCATGAGTGGTGTTGGCCGAAGCCGGCGTCCTGGCTTGCCTCTCAGGTGAGTGGTTTGAGTTGAGTATGTGTTCATCTTCACGTGAGTCCAAGGTGGCCAGACTGTCATCAGTGAAGCGGCAACGGGCCTGCTGATCCATACGTTCAATCCAGCTTTCGATGCTTGTCTCTGTTTGGTGCCCGTCGAGTTCAGCTTGAGTAGCCAATGTCTCAAGTACATCTTCGGTAGGACCGGGTTGGGCGGCCATAGCAACTGCCTTGCAGTCTGAGGTGGGGTTGGTCGCGCTCGGTTTTTTCTGAGCGAGTTCAGTAGCCGCCTGAGCCGTCGCAGATGGCTTTCCGTCTTGGGGTGAGCCGGTCGTCAAGGAGGCAGTTGAGTTACCCATTGAGCAATCAGCATTCGCTGAGGCACGCCCCGGACGCAGCTCAGCATCCGGCAACGTTGGTGAATCGTTGCTCAGGTGATGCTGGACATGCTGCGCAAACCGTCTGTGCACGGCTGCGATGGCCGGATGCACCGCCTTACCTTGCGACGTCTCAAGCAGGAGAGGCGGGTAAGCCGGATGTTCAGCCGCTTGGTGAAGTGCCGTCAGGAGTTTTCGACGCGCCCGAATCGCGTTGATTCGTTCCTGTAATTCAACTTTCCACGCTGGTGGCGAAGCCGGCTCCAGATTTTGAGCCACCGAGGCTGCAACGGGGAAAGGAATCAGGACGGGATGGGGTGCAATACGACCACAACCTTTACACATTCGACTATCCGCATGATCCACGTATCCGCATGTTCCGCATTTCATCATTCGCCTGTGCTCCTTACAATGTGTTGATGGTTGTAATGACGGCGCTATGGTAACAGAAAACATCAATCAGATCAATACTTTTTTAACATGTGCTTAAGAAAATACTCGAATAGCATTAAAACCTGTGAATGACTGAGGATATTTTTGACTCAAGCCCGAATGGGAACCGGGCTTGGTCCTAATTATCTGTGTTATTTCAACTGGCTGATGAGGCTCAGCCGGTGAGAGAGGCCGCTAATAAGTGACTTTCAGTTCGCCCGTGTCGCGTTGCTATGTCGCGCATATAAGAGAGGCGGCTAATAGGTGACTTTCAGTTCGCGAGTGATGTTAAAGTTGGGCCGACGGCGATTTTTCGCCTCTTTGGTGGCGCTTTGAGCGAGAGCCGTTACCAGGATAGGCATGGCAATCGTTCCATCACAAAAGACGGTGACTTTCTGGGCGTTTTTGGCGACCTTGCCCCAGCTTTGTGATTCCTCCAGGGTCAGCTCGGCTGACGAACCAAAGTGAGGCGGTTCAGTGACAATTTGAACGGCATACTGGTGCCCGCGAGCGGTGAGTTTGAGCATGTTAGCCGTAGCGTAAGCTTGCTCCAGGAAATCTTTGGGCGAACCGCCACCGAAGCAGACCAAACCCGTCTTAGGCGACTTGGCCGCCAGGTAGGCAACTTCTTCAACGTCTTGCACGATGTCAAAGGTCAGCTCACGCTTACGTTCGACACGGCTCATCGCCAAGCCTGTGCCCATGGCTGAATCTGCGATGCTCGGACAGTAGACCGGTATCTTGGATTTATAAGCCGCCGTCAAGACGCCGTCTTCGGCAGCAATTTCCGACAGCTCGCGCCCTAGCAGGTAGAGGAACTCCCGAGTCGAGTAGGGACGAGAGACATCCAGTTGGGCGACGAAGTTGGCGATCCATTCATGCGCCTCGCGGAATTCGATGTCGCTGCCTAAGGTGTCGTAGGTGCGGTCTACGAGGGCATCACGCAATTCAGCGTCATTCAAATCGGGGCTGCCAATGTAATGGTAGCGTCCGAGTGTTTCGTGCAAGTCGTGGAACAAATTGCCGCCGGTGACAACCAATAGATCAATGAAACGATTTTTGATCAGATAGACCACCAACCGCCGCATGCCTGCTGGAATGAGTAGACCGGACATGCCCATCATGATCAGAGCGCCGTCAGCCAACATGCGCTTCCAGATATGGCGCGCCAGCGCCAGGTTGCGACCTTGATAAGAAATACCTTCCATCTTGTCCAACACACCAGCCACGCTGCGGTCGCGATCAATCTGAAGCGGGCGGGTCGGTGTTGTGAGGAATTTGGAACTTTTCGTTTTTCTTATCACCATCATAGCGGTTATTCCAGATAGGTGTAGTTATGATAGCATTGCTCGTAAAAATTGATCATCTGAGCGCGGGCCTGCTCGCTGAGTTGAAACCGCTTGGTGGCCAGTGCCAGGTTGCGACGGAAGCCATCTTGCAAACTCGGCTTGTCGAATCTGACCAGTTCGAGAACGGACCCAATGTGATGTCCGGGGATGACTTTGTGAACATGGAAGGTGCCTTGCTGATCAATCACGATGTTCGCCTCGTTCACGATACCAAACAGGTTATGGAAACTCCCCATCGCCTCCTGGTAAGCCCCGACCAGCAAGATCGCCAGGTAGTATGGATCGCGGTTGAACGGGTGGACTTCAAGCACTTCTTTCACGTCGCGTAGGTCAACGAACTTGTCAATGATGCCATCCGAATCGCAGGTCAAGTCCACCAGCGTGGCAAACTCCGATGCCGATTCCAGCAACCGATGAATCGGCATGATCGGAAATAAATAATCCAGTCCCCACGCGTCGGGAACCGAGCGAAAGACTGAGAAATTACACAGGTACTTCGCGGCCAACAGTTTCTTCAAGTCTTCCAGCTCTTCGGGAAAGAACTTGGTCTCGCGGGCGAATTTCTCGACCTTTTCCAATAACTGCCAAAATAGGACTTCGCCTTTGGCGCGATCTTCCAGATCAATGTAGCCAAGGTTGAAGAGGGTGAACAGCTCGTCCTTGTGTTCGAGGGCGTCGTGATAGTATTCGAGATAGTTCTTGGCGTTGATATTGTTGCGCAGATCGCGCAGCTCGATCACCACCTGTGGATCATCTTCGTCCACGTCGGGCAGAGCAATTTCGTCAATGACCGTTTCAATTTCATCCTGCACGTTCATGACGATCATGGCGTGATGAGCTGTCAAGATGCGTCCTGATTCACTGATCAAGGTTGGCTCAGGAACGTTCTCATCCTCGCAGATGCTGGCGACGGTATAGATGACATCATTGGCGAATTCCTGCATGGTGTAGTTGGCGCTGGCTTCATACGAGGTTTTGCTACCATCGTAATCAACGGCCATGCCGCCGCCCAAGTCCAGATATTCGATATCCACGTCCAGCTTTCGCACTTTGGCATAGACGCGCGCGGCTTCCTTGACGGCGTTCTTGACCCGTTTAATGTCGGTCATTTGCGATCCCAGATGACAGTGCAAGAGCTTCAGCTCGTCCAGTCGGTTGACTTCTCGCAATCGCCGAATGACTTCGAGCATCTCCGTGGCGGTGAGCCCGAATTTCGCCGTTTCGCCGCCCGATTTCTCCCAACGTCCGCTGCCGCGCGAATAGAGTTTGAGCCGCGCGCCAAGCATCGGCCGGGGCGTGACGTTTTCAGAGAGCCGCAGAAACGTCATCAATTCATTGAGCTTCTCGATGACTACGATGACCCGCTTGCCCAACGAGCTGCCCAAAATGGCCAGGTTGATGAAGGCTTCGTCTTTGAAGCCATTGCAGATGAGCAATGAGTCCGGCGTTTGTTCAAGCGATAAAGCAGCATATAGTTCCGCTTTGCTTCCCGCCTCCAATCCAAAATCATATCGTCGGCCTTCTTGCAAGAAGGCTTCGATGACTTCTCGTCGGGAATTGACCTTCATCGGATAGACGGCCATGTGAGCGCCTTTGTAGCCGAATTCCTGACTTGCGCTTTTGAATGAGTTGTGTAGCGCGCGGACCTGGCTGGCCACGATTTGTGGGAATCGTAGCAAGATGGGAAACTTGAGCTTGTAATCACGGATCAGTTTATCAACGATCTCTTTGATGTCTGCTGTGGCCGAGTCATTCAGTGTCGGTCGAACAATCAGATTGCCTTGTTTGTTAATCCCGAAATAACCTGCGCCCCAATTTTCTACTCCATAAGTTTGTAAAGCTTGTTCCAGGGAAGTCGCTTTGGTCAATTCTGTGACTCCTACGCTTGTTTTAGACTCAGTTTAATGCTGCACAAATGTAGCAGATTGAAACCCATCCTGTCAAAAACTTCTTTTGATAGGATTACTCGTTGAAAATAGAGGGATTGAATGGTTGAGCATGGGCTCAAGTTTGCCTTGGAACGAGCCACTTATGAGGACTTTGACGAGCCGTGTTCGCGTTTATTTGTTTGGACGACGACAACGACGTGAAGCGATTCGTTCCACCCATTGTTGAGCTTGCTCATAGTATCTGAACCGCCGCTCGTCCTGCTGAAACTCTGGCGTATGGTTGTAGCAACGGTTCCCCTTATAGCGTGGGGCGTGTTTCAGATGAAGCATTTCATGGAACATGATGTATTCATAGAAGAATTCCGGAATGCGAGCGTCGTCCAGCAAACGGCTGATCACCAGCGTGCGGTGGATACGATCTAAATAGCCGAGAATGCGCACCGAGCGGCGGGCGCTCCATGTTAGTCGCGGCATTTTCAATGAGCCACCGAAGTACTGCTTATTGAGTTTGTGAAATGTCTTCTCCAGGTCGCGCACGCGCCCGCGCGGCCCGACAAACTGCTTGTGTCCGCGTTGGCGGTGAATTCGTTCAATCGCGCGCCGGATGGGCGGAGATGTTGTATAAGTTTGGTAGACAAGTTCTGATTGGGGATTCGGCGGTTTGTTGAACAGCTTAGCGACCAGAATATCGGCCAGCGCGCGGTGCACCGAGCGGGGTGCATTGTCAAGTAGGTCGGAGAGCTTGACCGTGGCTTTTCCATCCTTGACCTGAATGTAACTATTGAGGCTCGCAAATGGATAAAATCCAATTTCAATATGCGGCGGTGTACGGCGGTGGCCGATGTGTTGAAACGCCTCAGCAAAAATTTTTTGTAATTCACTATGACTCAGTCCCATGATTGTTACCGATTAGGTCAAGGGTGGCTGATGGTAGCTCAGCATCCTCATTCGATGCAAGCGGGATTCGGACAGGTGAAAACGGCCAGGACGGCGAGCAGGCAGCTCACCTGGACTGCCGGAAGCAGGTCATCGAAGGCGTCAGCGTTGATCTATGGCAACGGCGCACCATAGCCCCCCACGTCCCCGCGCGGTGCAGCTCATGGAAGGCGTCGGCGTTGATCTATGGCAACGGCCATCGCAACGGCCTCATCGGCGTGCTGTGTTATCAGCAGGATCATTGTTTGGCGTTCTTGAGCCGGCGCGCACGATGATATTATTTCGATCGGTTCATGAGTCTTTTGCCGGCGTCAAACAAAGGGGCTCTAGCAGACGTCGCTTGGTGGTGGCAGGGCGCTGCTTGGCTGGCGTCTGCCGGCGCGTTGCCAGAAGGCGCTCCATGCCATGTTCAACTCACCGACATGGAGCAGCCGACACGCCAGGATAAAAATCAGAACGCCGACACTTATCGGCATGAAGACATTGATCAGTTGAACCCACAGTCCGCCGTATCCCCACCGTCCGACAAGCCAGTGATAGCTCCACCAACACGCCACAGACATCACAACCGAAGCTGCTGAAATCTTGATGAGTGAGCGCAAAATCGCGCGGCCTTCGATGCGTTGTAGCCGCCGGCGCATCAGCAGAAATAGAGCGAGGAAATTGGTCAGCGCCACGAGCGACGTGGAGAGCGCCAGCCCACGATGGCCGAGCCGCGTCACCAGCAACGAGTTCAGGAGATAATTGGTGAGAATCGAAGCCAAGCTGATCATCATCGGCGTGCGAGCGTCATTGAGGGCAACGAATGCCGGCGCTAGAACGCGAATGGCAGCATAGCCAGCCAGTCCCACGGCATAGAAAGCCAGCGCGCCTGCGGTTTGATGGGTGTCGAATGTGGAGAATTTCCCTTGCTCATAGATCAAACGGATGATCGGCTCGCCCAGAATGATCAAGCCGCAGGCCGAAGGAATGCAGAGAAAGAAGACAAGGCCCAATGCTGAGGCCAGCGTCTGGCGGAACTCCTGTTGATCGTGGCGTGCTGCCGCGCGGGCGATGTTAGGCAGAGCGGCTGTGCCGATGGCAACGCCAAATAGCCCAATGGGTAGATACATCAATCGAAACGCATAGTTGAGCCAGGAGACGGCTCCTTCCATAGGCGAAGCGAAATTGTTGTTGACCAGCACGTTGATCTGAACCGCCGAGGCGCCGATGATGGCCGGGCCCATCAAGCTCATGACGTGGCGCACGCCAGCATCGGAAAAACTGATGATCGGCTGATAGCGAAATCCAACTCGATAGAGCGATGGCACCTGCACCAGAAATTGCAGCGCGCCGCCAATGAGCGTGCCCAGTGCCATGCCGACCATCGCTTGTGGCCCGAATGTTGGATCGAGCCAGTAGGCAAGCGTCAGTCCGGCTAGAATCGAACCAATGTTGAAGAAGGTGGAGGCCGACGCCGGGATAGCGAACCGATCCTTAGTGTTGAGAATGCCCATAGCGACAGCGGCCATCGCCACCAGAATGATGAAGGGATACATGATGCGAGTCAGGTGAGTGGTCAGTTCGACTTTGCCGGGGAAGGCGGCAAATCCGGGCGCAATCAGATGGACCAACTGCGGAGCAAGCCAGATGCCGATCAGGGTGATGAACGATAGGATGACGATCAGGCCGTTCAAAACAAGGTTGGCCAGTCGCCAGGCGGCTGCCTCGTTCTTAGTGGTCAGATATTGAGAAAACGTGGTGACGAATGCGTGACTCAAGGCGCCTTCGGCGAACAGGTCGCGGAGCATGTTGGGAATGCGAAACGCTGTTTGGAAAGCGTCGTATGCGCGACTGGCGCCAAAGAAGTAGGCAAAAACCTGTTCGCGGACCAATCCCATCACGCGGCTTCCCAACACCGCCAGGCTGACAATACCGGCTGAGCGCGTCACGTGATGCTGAATGGTGGTTGCCTCAGGGGTGGCCTTCAGGCGCGATGTGGGCGAGTTGGCGACGGGGTCTGAAGGACTGCTCATGTCATGTTAAGTCCGGCCGAGGAATTTTCGTTCAATCTCCATGATTTTTTCCACCCGGCGGCGGTGTCGTTCGGCTCCAACTTCGGTAGAGAGCCAGACAGTCACGATCTGACGCATGGCTTCCAGCGAAATGGTATTCGCGCCCAGCGTCAACACATTGGCGTCGTTATGTTCACGACTATTGCGGGCCGTATAGACGTCATGACAGCAAGCGGCTCGCACGCCCGGCACTTTATTGGCCGCCATACACGAGCCGATGCCGGCGCCATCAATCACAATGCCTCGCCAGCAACGCCGGCTGGATATGGCTTCGGCAACTTTGTAGGCGAAATCAGGATAATCTACCGGCTGTGTGTCGTGTGTGCCGAAATCGTGAACGGTGTAACCCAGTTCGGTCAACAGCTCTATCACCGCTTGTTTCATCGTGAACCCGCCATGATCGGCGGCCACTGCGACAACGCGGCCAGCCGACCCTGGCTGTTGATAGCAAATTTCTATCTGTTTGCTCGTGGCCAGATCGCGCGCTGCCGGTGTCACGATGGCATCCGCAGGAACATGGAGGCGGCTGCCGGCAGCCACGTGCATCAGATCGCGCTCGGTCAGCACCTGTTTCATCGTGACGATGCCTCGGCCATAGGAAATTGCTGAATCAGAGCGGTGATAGCGTCGGCGACCTGTTCGGGGAAACAGAGCCGGTTTATCTGAAACGGCTGCATGCCGGCCACGACCGGCGACACCGAGGCAATCTCGTGAAGCTGGCCGTGATCGCCAGCAATGTAGATGCCTGATTCAGGGCTTGCCTGCTGCGGCGAGTAAGGACCCCAGTAGGGAATGTCGGAAGCGCGGTCCTCGCCCAGATAGTAACGAGGATCAAATCCAGCGGCGCTGACCAGTCGCTCAGCCTGTTCCATGAATTCGGGCTTCAGATCATCAGGTATCTTGAGGTCAATTGATTTGAGCAGTCGCCGATGCAAAAACCGGTTGGCTAAATCGCTGAGAATCGCGTCGGGTTCGCGCGTCCATTGTTTGATGTAGAACATCATGTCGTGATCGTCCAGTTGCAGGTATTCATCGGTGGTGAGCGGTTGCTGTCCGAGTAGTTTTCCCATCGCTGTGCCGGGAAGCTTAAACCGCAGTTGGTCATCGGCGCTCAATTCCATCGCGCGTTGAAAGATGCTCTTGAGCACGACGCGGGTTGTGCGCAACGCGCGATGGAAGTAGACCTGCCGGAACATGTAGTAACGTGCCTGCAGATATTCTTCGACAGCGTACAAGCCTTTAGACGACACGAACAAGAAATCGTGCACAGGGTCGAGTTCGAGCGCGTGGACGATCCACTCCATGTCATAGACGCCGTATTTGGCGCCCGTCATCAAGCTGTCCCGGAGCAGGTAATCGAATCGGTCAACGTCCAGTTGACTGGAGACAAGTTGGTTGATGAATTTGGGCTGGTATCGGTGCTCAATCACAGCGACGATCTGAGCCGGCAGCTCGGCGTCAGCCTCAACCAGCACCTGGTGCAGCGTCGTGGTCGGGTCCATGATGATCCGGACAGACCAGTCCTCGTGGCGATAACCGAGCAACGATTCGATCACGTGAGAGAACGGGCCGTGGCCAATGTCGTGTAACAAAGCGGCGCAACAGCCAGCGCGTCTGTGCTGCTGGTCAATGTGATGTTTTTGGCCGAGTCGTGTCAGAATACGACGCATCAGGTGCATGACGCCAAGACTGTGAACGAAGCGGCTGTGTTCAGCCCCTTGATAGACGTAGAGCGCCAATCCCAATTGTCGGATGCGACGGAGCCGTTGAAATTCCGGCGTGTCAATCAAGGCGATCAGCAGCCGATCCAATTCGTTGTCTTGGTCAAGCGCGATGATGTTGTGTACCGGGTCTCGGTAAATTCGTTCGGCCATGATCGTGGGGGTTCATTATAGCCGGTTGCATGGGAAGCGCCAATCCGCCTGCTCGCTGCTTGCCAAGACCACAATGGAATCCCGACAGTCGCTTCAGTTGAACCAGAAGCGTCAATCCGCTTGGTCTTCGCTTATGCTATAATCACGGCCATGTCGGGCAGAGCAGAACAACTCGACCTGAAACTTGACCGCGTTCCTGGTTCGCCGCTCATGGATGACGCAGAGTTGCGTCGGAGGACGGAGCTGGGCATCGGTGAGTATCTGCATCGCGGACGTCGCACGTGGCCAGATATGCCGATCGCTCGCATCTTGCGGGCGTTGCAGCGGCAAGGGATTCCTGCTGAACTCGCGCCTAAGGGGCTCGAACTGATCGGCGCACACGTTTATCGCATTCCCGAATATGTGGCCAAGTTTAATTATAAGGTGACGTTCCCACAGGCCGTGCTTGAGCGCTGCCGTCAGGTTTACCAACAAGCGAAACAGGAATGAGAAGTAGGGCTGCCATCGGCACACCTCGTGGATGGGGTTGCAGGTGATCGGCTCAGAGGGTTTGATGTCTGCGGCCTCGTCTGGGGGCGTTGCTGTCAGAAGTTGCTGGTGGTAGATTGCCGCACTTCAGAACCTCGCGCGTTCAGTGTCGAGTTAGTCATGCACACGTTATGACGCTAGCCGTTGTCGCATTTGGCCTGCTCGATCAGTGCAACGTTGCGTTCATACGAAGGCACTGTCTCACCCTGCGGCACAGGCGGCGGATACCGATGCGAGCGATAGACCGGATAAGCTTCGGTTCGCAGATGAGCCAGCATGTGATGACCGAGTCGCGTGCGTCGTTCATGTCGCAATGCCGATAGATCAATCGTTGCCACAACAATCCGCTCACCTGGTCCGGGAGACGCTTGCGCCAAGATGCGTCCGTCGAAATCCACCACCATGCTGCCGCCCGGCCACGAATACGGCGGGTAATGTTTCAAACTCGCGCCTTGATTGGCCGCTACCACGTAGGCGATGTTTTCGATCGCTCGGCAGCGATTGACGATCGTCCACCAATCCATCGGTTCGGTCGCGCCCCACGGGTCCATGTAGGCAGAGACCCGCAGCAGAACCTCAGCGCCATTGGCAGCCAATTGTCGGATTGCTTCGGGAAACAGCCAGTCATAACAAATGGCGCACCCAAGCCTGCCAATTGGCGTGTCAGCCACAGGGAAGAGAGGCTCATCGTAATTGTCCAGATCATGGGGACTGGTGTGCACCTCATAGGGAATCCACGTATTGACTTTGCGGTATTTGTAGCAAATTCCTTCCGGGCCGATCAAACACGTTGTGTTAAACACATGCCCCGGCCAACGCGGATCGGCTTCCAACATTGTGCCACTTTGAATGTAGAGATTGTGCTCTCGCGCCTTCCGCACCAGCCGGTCTGTATGCTCGTTTGGGATCGGCACAGCAAGTTTGTCAAGCAATTCCTTGACCGTAGGAAACACCGGCGCAGCGTGCGCGAATTCTGGAAAGACAACCAACCGAACCGGCATAAAGGGCGCCGCTCCGGCCACTGCCGAATCAATCATGGACAGCATCCGCTCGGTGTTCGCCCGCATCTGGCTACGGTCAAGCGGGTTGGCAAAGTCAGTTTGACAAACGGCTACGGCGTATCGAATGTGTTCCATGGTGTACTCCCTTCCGGTGGTTCTTGATGCAATTTTGCCTCGACCGAGGCCAGCATTGACCGCGCAGCGTCGAGGAAAGCTAGCGTACTCTACAATGGATACACCCCGTTGACAACGGCACATCCATCGCTCACGCGTGTGCTGCGTCTTGTTTTTGCTTTTCACAGAGCAACCGGTGGTCGCCATGAGTGGCCTCTGATCACAAAAGATCATTCGTGCGTGTATGAGCAGCGGTCTATTCTGGGCTCTGGCGCAGGTTGTGTCTTGCTAGTTGCTGTGCTGCTCAGGCCTCGGTAAAATCCCCCCTCCATCCTTGGGATGGCAAAGTCAACATCAACGGGCATTGGGATACGCAGAAGAGCTGCCATCAATCCGCTCATACGCGGACCTGTGTGATCCCGATGACCCGGCTGAGGAGGCGATGATGAAAGCACTCGTGTTCTACGATCATGGGGACCTGGATGTGTTGAGGTATGAGGACGTCCCTACGCCCGAGCCGGCTGAAACAGAAGTATTGGTTAAGATCGAAGCTGCTGCGTTAAACCACCTGGACATTTGGGTGCGCCGCGGTTTGCCTGGATTGAAGTTACCTAAACCCCACATTGGCGGCGCCGATGGCGCTGGCGTAGTGGTCAAGCTGGGCGCGGGTGTCACCGGCATTGAGCTGGGCACGCGTGTCGCGATCAATCCTGGCCTCAATCCGGTTGAGGATGAGTTCACGCGGCGAGGCGAGCATCCGATGAGTCCGGCCTACGGCATATTGGGCGAGTCACGAGCCGGTACGCTGGCTGAATACGTGGTTGTACCGGCAAGCTCGCTGCTGCCCATGCCCGATGGAGCGACATTTGAAGAAACAGCCGCAGCGCAATTGGTCTTCTTGACAGCGTGGCGCATGCTGATCACGCGCGGTCAGTTGCGCGCCGGCGAGACCGTGTTGATCATTGGCGCTGGTGGCGGCGTGAATACGGCAGCCTTGCAAATTGCCAAACTGGCTGGCGCAGAAGTTATCGCGCTAACCAGCACGGAGCAGAAAATGGAGAAAGCGCGCCAGTGCGGCGCTGATCACGTGATCAATTACAAAACGGAGGACTGGGTCAAACGCGTTCAAGAGCTGACTCATCGTCGGGGCGTGGATGTGGTGGTGGATAACGTCGGGCGAGCCACCTGGCAGCAGAGCATTTTGGCGGCCCGGCGGGGTGGTCGAATCATCACCGTTGGCAATACCAGTGGCCCGCTGGTGGAAATGAACATGCGCTATGTCTTCTGGAAACAACTGACGATCCTCGGCTCGACGATGGGAACCCCAGAAGAGTTTCGTGAGGTGATGAACTTGGTCTGGAAGGGCCGTCTGCGACCGATCATTGATCGGGTCATGCCGCTGGCTGAGGGAAAGGAGGCGCAGGCCATCATGGAGCGGGGTGAGCAGTTCGGCAAGATCGTCTTGAAGCCGTGACAGGCTGATAGGCGAGCGTCACCAAGCGAATGGCTTAGGCGTTGACCCAATTCAACTGCACAACAAGGAAATCGCCCCTATGCTATGGCACGCCACGAACGATGAAAATGGAGCACGAGCAGGAATGCCTGTGCCACAGTCTTACAGGAGGATCGCATGAAGCATGCTGAAGGCTTTTTAGCGATTGTCAACGATGCTAAGACCCGCATTCGGGAAATATCACCGCAAGAAGTACTGGCCAAATGGCGCCATGGTGAGTCATTTCATTTCATTGATGTGCGCGAGGACCACGAGTGGAGTCGGGGTCACTGTCAGGGCGCTGTGCATCTGGGTCGCGGCATTATCGAGCGCGACATTGAAGCGAGAATCCCCGACCGTGACGCTCAGATTGTGGTCTATTGCGGCGGTGGCTACCGGTCGGCGCTGGTCGCCGATAACTTACAGAAGATGGGCTACCGGAATGTCTATTCGATGGCGGGCGGCATCCGGTTGTGGCAGGAGCTGGGCTATCCGATGGTTGTGCCGCCCGGCTCCTGATCAGGCGGCAGCAATTGCTCTAACGCTCGACGCAAGCCGACATATTCCTCCAAGAGTTTATTCAAGGTGATGATGAAAGGAATTTGTTTGGCAGCCGCCGCATCGGCGCGACGACGCAGCTTGCGTTTGGCCATTGGCGTCAAATTGGGTTGGTCGAGCGCCTGCATGACTTCGTAGTAGTTCTCGCCACGTGGATGCTGGTGATAGCAATAGGTGATGAAGGCCAACGTCAATCCGTCAATACAGTATCTGATTTGTTCGGGATCATCGAAGGAGATGGGCTGAAGCAGAAAGGAATCGTCCTCGACATTCGTCTGAATCGCAAATTGAAAGATGCGGTCTTGCAGTTGAGCGAGGTTCTGATCATGTTGCGTCTTAGTCATGTCTGACGTTTCGACTCCTCAGGTTCAAAGGCGCCTCTGCTGGAAGCTGATTGAGCTATGCCGCGGCCGGGTCTTCATAGAGATACTTGATGTCGTGGTAAAAAATGAAAAATCGAGACCCGTCAGAGCCGGTGATACGGATGAAACTTTTGTCATAGTATTGGATGTAACCACGCATCTCCTGATTGTTCGTCAGCTTCACTACGATCGGTGTTCTTTCTCGAGCCAGTTGGCTGATGTACTCAATCTGCTTGAACGTTTTCTCCGGCGGAGGCCCTTTTTTCTGAGATGATGGCATAACTTCACTCCACGGCTGGATTATATGGCCTGGCCTAAGATTGCACAATAGCCGTTGTCAGATTCACCTGCTTGCTGAACGCGCTCCCGGAGGGTGGCCCGTCTTGTTCATCGCACACCGATTCAGAGCGGCATCAAACCTTCCGGTTTCAACGCGCGTATGCTAAACTGCAACGCCTTTGATGAGGCACAGTATGAGGTTCGTTGTTATTCTCCTTGCCGTGAGTTGGACGCTGACCGCCAGCGTGCATGCGCAAGACCTGGCCGCGCAGGCCAAAGCCGAATTGGAATTAGCGCAGACTAACCACCTCTACATCACCACCGAGCTGGAGCAGATGGAGAGCCTGCTGAAAGAGGCACAAGCGCATCTGGACCGCCAACGCGATCTTTTTGAACGCGGATTGATTCCCCGGCAAAAGATGGAGCAGGCGGAGCGACTCGTCCGCGAGCGGCAAACATTGGTGGACCTGCTGAGTCAACAAAAGAAGCTCGCCGAGCAATCGGTCGCTTATGCAGAGGAGGCGGTGCGACTGGTCGAGCGACAACAGACCTTACAACGATCCACGCCAGTCTCATCTTCGATCAAGCGCGTCACCAAGAGTTACGGACGAGGCACGTGGAGCGCCACCGATTTTCAGGAGCTGGCACGCGCCTTCCGAGAAACCTTCGGTCGCCCTTTGCCGATCACCGCTCTGGGGCAAACACAAACCCACGATCGCCTTGGCTATAATCATCAACACCGCATGGATGTGGGCGTTCATCCAGATGGACCTGAAGGCCAGTGGATTATTCAGTACCTGGAAAAGCGTGGTATCCCCTACATTGCCTTTCGTAGCGGCGTCCCCGGTCATGCCACAGGCCCACATATTCATATAGGACTGCCATCGCCGCGATTTTAGCCACGTTGCTTCGTTCTCACGAGAGCAGTTTGTGAACGAGTTTATCGCGGGGGCGCACGCTTGCAACGTGCATGAGCCGGCAAGATGTGGGACCCTCAGCCCAAAGGCAATTGAAAATCGCTCCTCTGACAATAGCCCACGAAACACACGAATCTCACGAAAGAATTGTATTTTCATCGTTCGTGGCGGACGCGGAGCTCATGCGCGATTCCTGACTTTATCTTTGGAGTGCGCCGGCAGAGCGAAGCGGCGACGGCGCTTTTGGTTCCAATACTCCGC
>JANWZE010000037.1 GCA_025054955.1 Blastocatellia bacterium
GGTGAGTCAGGGGGCGATGCAAACGCTGGTGACTTACTCCTGGCCTGGGAATGTGCGCGAGCTTAGGAGCGCCATCGAAATGGCTGCCGCCCGCTGCTCGGGTCCCGTCATCAGGGTGACTGACCTGCCAGAACACATCACCGGATCAAAGCCCTCGGAACCTACGCCGCTGTCTTTGACTCCGGCGCCACTCAGCCTCGACAAGAAGCAGCAAGCCCGGCGCCAGCACGTGCTGGAAGCCTTGCACCGAACCTACGGCAACCGTGCGGCTGCCGCCCGTCTGTTAGGTGTGAGCCGTGGCACGCTCTATCGCTGGATTGATGAACTGAAAATCAGCGACGGCGAAGTGTGATCTCCAGGTCTGCCCACGAAACAAAACCGTAACTGCTTGGCCATGCCCGCGAAACACGCGAAAAACACGAAATGAAGGGAGGAGGAGGCATTCCCGGTAGCCCCCACCATCCGGCTGGACCCCCGTCGGCACGTCTGATCTTTGTCCCCTTTCGTGTCGTCCATGGGGTTGGTGGGCTGAGCAGTTACTCTTGATATGGTTCGAGTCTTTGACGACCTGAACCTTGAAATCTCGGATTGACACTCCGAATTTTCAAGGTAAAAATCCTCTCCATGATTGATCGTCCCGCTTATCTGCAACAGCTTTCAATTGCCGTGAAGCGTTCGCCAGTGACTGCACTGCTTGGACCCCGTCAAGTGGGCAAGACCACGTTGGCCCGGATGTTCGCCGAAGGCAAACAGGCCACCCATTTTGATCTCGAATCACAACCGGACCGGCAGCGCCTCCAGAATCCTGAGCTGATGCTGGGGTCACTGGAGGGGCTGGTCGTGTTAGACGAGATCCAAGCGATGCCCGGACTATTCAATGTTCTGCGTGTGCTGGTTGATCGTCCGGAGCGCCGAGCGCGATTCCTCATCTTGGGCAGCGCCTCGCCTGACATTGTCAGGAACATCTCCGAAACTCTGGCTGGGCGGGTCGAGTTCATTGAACTGTCCGGCTTCGATCTGCGAGAGACCGGCGCTGAGGCCCTGGAAACGCTCTGGCTTCGTGGTGGATTTCCCCGATCTTTTCTGGCCGCCTCCGACGAAGACAGCGTGGCGTGGCGTGAGGGGTTTATCCGGACGTTCCTGGAGCGGGATATACCGCAACTGGGCATCACGATTGCGGCGCCGGCCATGCGACGGTTTTGGACAATGCTGGCTCATTATCACGGGCAAACCTGGAATGCGTCCCAGGTGGGCCGGTCCATGAGCCTTTCAGACAAGACGGTGCGAGCTTATCTAGACATTCTGACGGCCACCTTTATGATCCGGCAGCTTCAGCCCTGGTATGAAAATATCAGCAAGCGGCAGGTCAAAGCGCCCAAGGTCTATTTTCGTGATTCGGGGCTGCTGCACAGTCTGTTGAGCTTGCCAGACCGGCACAGCCTCTTAGCCCATCCGCGCGTGGGCGCGTCCTGGGAGGGGTTTGCCCTGGAGCAAGTGCTCCAGATCATCAAGCCGACAGAAGCGTTTTTCTGGGCCACCCACAGCGGGGCTGAGCTTGATCTTTTCTTCCTTCATCGGGGTCGGCGATATGCCGTTGAAGTCAAATTCAGCGAAGCGCCCACAGCCACCCGGTCCATGCAAACAGCCCTGCACGATCTGCGTTTGGAACACTTGTGGATCATCTATCCAGGGCAGCACCGATATGCCGTGCATGAGCGGATCACCGTTTGGCCGCTGAGAGATGTAACTAACTTGCCGGCACAGATGGCTTGACCGCAACGACCAGCCCACGAAAGACACCAACGACGCGCAAGAAACCTTGGATTGAGGAGCGAGCATAGAAAGTCCTGGCCTCTTGAGCCGCCTTCCATCTGCATCCTCGCTCCTCAACTTTCGATCTTCGATCCTCATTCTCCCTCCGCGCTCTTGAACCTTGGGTGTAGTTGGTGTGGGTTCCGAGCGTTAGTAGCCAATAATGAGACACTCATGGAGCACGTGTAGAACATTTTTGAACACATGTGTCTTATTTTGTGACGCTCGCCCCCGCTTGTCTTTCATTCACTAATCACTTTTGTTTGAGCAGGTTGAGTTGTTTGTCCCCGCGTTGGGCATACAGGTTGCAGGGAAGCTCTCTGCCAAGGACCTGAGGAAAAGGCAAAGATGATGAAGGCTATGATCCATCCACTTTTGAAGGCGGCCGCTGAGGGCGACACCCGGATGGTACAGATGTTGATCGAGCAGGGCATGAACATTGAGGTGAGAGGCCCCGACGGATGGACGGCCTTGATGTATGCCACTGTAGGCGGTCACTTGGAGACGACGAAGCTGCTGCTTGAACGAGGAGCTAACGTCAACGCGCGAGATGCTCAGGGCTGGACGCCGTTGATGAAAGCTTGCTTGTGGGGTGGCGTTGAGCTGGTCGCTGTGCTGCTGGAACAGGGGGCCGATGTGCAAGCGCGAGACGCCCAGGACTGGACGGCACTGAGCATCGCTCAAGCTCAAGGGCATCAGGAGATTGTTGACTTGCTCCGGGCCGCTCAGCACCAATGACATTCAACTATGGGGACCACGGATGACCACAGAGAAAAGCCATCGGTGGGAATCAGCGATGATTGTCCGGGTCAGGGAGATGATATGCATCAACTGCACCCTGATCAACAGGAGACTCAGGAGGATGAAAATATGAAGAAGTCTTTCACTGGACCCAACTGGAAAAAAGGAAGTGGGAATTCACCATCGGCCATCAGCCACAGCTCATGGCCGTGGTACGGGCGTGCTACTGCGGTCGTGCTACTGATCTGGCTGCTGCCGATACCGCCGATGCCGGTTGTGCACGCGGCCACGTTCACCGTCAACACCCTGGATGATACTAATGATGGAAGCTGTAATGCCACGCACTGCTCCCTGCGCGAGGCGATCAACGCGGCTAATGGGACGAGTGCCGACGACACGATCACCTTCAGCGTGAGCGGGACGATTACACTCAGCTCTACCCTGCCCAACATCGTGAGCGCGGGCACGGCAGGCAAGTTGACGATAGACGGCGTTGGGCGAAGCATCACCGTCAGCGGGAACAACAGCGTGCGCGTGTTCTTTGTGAATTCCGACGCAGACCTGACGTTGAAGAACCTCACGGTCGCAAACGGGCGGGCCGTATCCGGCAGCGGCATCCATAACGACGGCAGGGTGACGATCCAGAACAGCACGCTGTCGGGCAACTCGGCTACTAATGACGGCGGCAGCATCTCGAACCTCGGCACAGCAACGATCCAGAACACCGCGCTCTCAAGCAACTCGGCCAGCTATGGCGGCGCTATTTCCAACGCTCGTACGCTCACGATCATTGACAGCACGATTTCAGCCAACTCGGCCGCCGGCTTCGGTGGCACGGGCGGCGGCATCTACAACTACAATAGGGGCACGGTGATGATCACCAACAGCACGATCTCGAACAACACAGCTGCGGGCGTAGTCCTTGGCAACCCCTATGGCTCCGGCGGCGGCATTAGCAGCGACCGCGGTACGGTGACGATCCAGAACAGTATGCTGTCGGGTAACTGGGCCCGCGACGATGGCGGTGCCATCTTAAATAACCCCGCCAGTAGCATGATGATCAAGAACAGCACGATTTCGGACAACTCAACTAGCATAGGCGGCGCGATCGAGAATCGAGGCACGATGACCATCGCCAGCAGCTTGTTCTCGGGCAATTCGGCCACCAACACCGGTGGCGTCATCCACAACATTATTAACAGGCTGACCATCACGAACAGCACGTTCTCGGACAACTCGGCGGTCAATAGCGGGGGCGTCATCAGCCACACCAGCGGCACGGTCTCGATCATCAACAGCACGCTCTCAGGCAACTCCGCCGGCCTCGGCGGCGGCATCCGTTACAGCGCCACCGTCAACATCAAAAACTCGATTGTGGGCAACAGCCCAACGGGCGGCGATTGTTCCGCTGCTGGTGGCACCCTTAACGTTGATGGCACCAACTTCGACACCAGTGGCTCCTGTCCTGGCTTCACTCAGGTGACCTCGATGCAACTGAACCTCGGCCCGCTGGCTGATAACGGTGGCCCGACGCAGACGCACGCCTTGCTCCCCGGCAGCGTGGCCATCGATGCCGTCAGCGATTGCACCGATTTGCAGAGTCCGACCCCGCAGCAGGTCACGACCGACCAACGCGGCGTGAGGCGACCGCTCGATGGCGACGCCGACGGCACGCCGGAGTGTGATGTGGGCGCGTACGAAGCGCCGTGCCCCAGCGATCTCTTCCCGCCCATACTCACCTGTCCACCGAACCGGACGGTGCAGGCTGGAGCCAGCTGTGTGGCCAGCGTCAGTGTGGGCAGGGCCACGGCCATAGACAATTGCACAGCTTCGCCAACCGTCGTGGGCACGCGCAGCGATGGCATGGCGTTGACGGCGCCATATCCGCTCGGTGTGACCAACATTACCTGGGCCGCCACCGACACAGCAGGCAACCGGAGCACCTGCACGCAAACCATCACCGTGACGAACGCCGCGCCGACGGCCAATGCCGGGCCGGATCAGGTGTTGCCACACGCCACTGCTGGCGTGCCCACGACGGTCATACTCGACGGCGCGGCCAGCAGCGATCCCAATCCGGCCCAGGTGCTGTCCTTTGAGTGGACGCAGACGGGCGGGCCACTGGTCTCACTCGCGAGTGCCAACACCGCCACGCCGAGCTTCGTGGCTCCCTGTCCGGTGAGCAGCGTGGTGTTGACATTCCAGTTGAAAGTGACCGACTCGTGCGGCGTAATGAGTACCGACAACGTGGCGGTGACCGTGACCAACGCCGCGCCGACAGCCAATGCCGGGCCGGATCAGGTGTTGCCACACGCCACTGCTGGCGTGCCGACGACGGTCATGCTTGACGGCGCGGCCAGCAACGATCCCGAAGGCCAACCGCTTTCCTTCCAGTGGACGCAAACGGCCGGCACACCGGTGACGTTAAACAGAGCTAACACGGCCAGGCCAACTTTCGTGGCTCCCTGTCCGGTGAGCAGCGTGGTGTTGACATTCCAGTTGAAAGTGACCGACTCGTGCGGCGTAATGAGTACCGACAACGTGGCGGTGACCGTGACCAACGCCGCGCCGACAGCCAATGCCGGGCCGGATCAAATCGTGGATGAAGGCATGCTCGTGACGCTCACCGGCACAGGCAGTGATGCCAACGGCGACAACCTCACGTTCCAGTGGACGCAGACGGGCGGGCCGACTGTGGTGATCAACAATGCCAACACAGCGACGGCTACGTTCACAGCGCCGGAAGTGGGAACGTTGGAATGTGTGGCGCTGACGTTCCAACTGAAAGTGACCGACTCGTGCGGTGCGATGGCCACGTCAACCGTGGTGGTGCGAGTGCAAGACACGTTGGTGCTGCAAGACGACGCAACGCCGAGCAAGTGCGTGGTGATCCGGCGTGATTGTGGACCAACGAACACCGGGACGTACTGCATGAAGGTTGGCGGGATGACGTTCACCGGGCCGTTGACAGTCACGCAGCAAGGCAACACGGTGAACGCGCAGAGCACGGCGGCCGACCCGAACGTGGCGCAAGGGAGCATTGATCTTGGGCGCTGCCGCGGGAACTTCCGGCTGACGATCCCGCGCAACAACCCGACGGTGACGCACACAATTGTGTCGAACGTGAATGCGTGCGACGACGTGTGTGCATGTCCGTAGGGTTCATTTTCCTATGGTCCTTGGTCATTGGTTTTTGGTTGATAGCCAATGACCAAGGAGCCCCTCTGAGGGTATCTAAAAATCTCTCCGCATGAGCAGCAGAGCTGGGCACGGTGTTGTTTCTGCCAGATTGCCACGCCTCGCCTCAGAGCGTATCTGTCTGCGCTCCTGAAGCTGGTTTTTGAAGCGTGCATTAGATTTGGATGATGCGGCGGCCTCAGAGCGTATCTGTCTGCGCTCCTGAAGCTGGTAGAGGATCGCTTGCTGTCGCAGATTGCTCGGCCTGCGGTGACATCGTATACTGTGGCTCTGCCTCGGGATTGAAGGCGTCGGTCCTGTGTGTGAACGGTTACACAGCAGGAGCGCATGAAGAGTCACAGATGAATCGTCCAAAGACAATAGCAGTTTCATTAGGGATAGGATTTTTTCTCTCCGCAATAGTGAATTGTCAGCGAGCTGATGCGGCGCAGCGTCCGGCACAACCACGTGCGGTTCAACGGTACATTCAGACTGTCTGGACAACCGAAGACGGCTTGCCGCAAAACAGCGTCACAGCAATTCTTCAGACTCGTGATGGGTATCTGTGGCTGGGCACATTTGGTGGACTGGCACGATTCGATGGCGTCAAGTTCACCGTGTTCACGGCTGCGCATTCATCGGGATTGAAGGATAATCGGATTCTGGCGTTGTATGAGGATCGCCAAGGCGCGGTGTGGATCGGCACCGAAACGGGCGGCGCGAGCCGGTACAAGCAAGGAACCTTCACCGCGTTCACCATACAGCACGGGTTGCCTGATAACCGGGTGACCGCGTTCTGCGAGGACCGTGACGGCGGCCTCTGGATCGCCACCTATGGAGGTGTCGCGCGACTACATGACGGTCAATTTCAGACATACACCACCGCTGATGGCTTGCCCATCAATGCCGCAAAAGACATCTCGGCCGACCCGCATGGCACTATATGGGTTGGCACGAGTCGCGGCTTAGCTCGCTTGGAGAACGGTGCATTCATCATGTATTTGAAACAGGATGGACTATTTGACGATCAGGTGAGTTTTATCCGAGCCGGTCGCGATGCAAGCCTCTGGGTCGGAACTGAGCATGGTCTGACGCAGTTGACCAACGGTGTGGTGTCAGCTTCGGTTCGAGTACGGCTGCCTCGGGATGTATGGCAGGAGGCGGATGGCTCACTTTGGATCGCGAGTTGGGACGAAGGGGTGTTGCGGTGGGACGGGCAGACGCTTGCCGCGTTTACCAACGATTCTGGGCTTCCTACTAACAAGGTGAGAGCGATTTTCAAAGATCGAGAAGGAACGTTGTGGGTAGGAACGAGTGGCGGCGGGCTGGTTGGTTGGAAACAGAAGCGAGTGATGAGCTATACGACGCAGGATGGTTTAGCCAACGACGACACCTATCCCATCATTGAAGACCGTGAAGGCGCGATGTGGATCGGCTCTATTGGGGGATTAACCCGATTGCAGAAGGGCACTGCCACGCTCTTTGGATTGGCGGAGGGGCTGTCTGGTGCAGCCGTCTGGTCACTGTGCGAAGACCGTGCGGGGACGCTCTGGGTTGGGAGGCTTGGGCAGCCAAGTTTGTGCCGGTTGATTGGAGGGAAGCTCACATGCTTTTCCGAGACGCATGGATGGGAGCCGGCGCCGGTGTTTTCTATTTATCAAGACCGCCAAGGGATGGTCTGGGTTGGCGCTGGCAGCAACAAAGGCTTGGCCCGCTTCGATGGCAGTACATTTCGGTTTTATCGCACCGCTGACGGATTGGTGGATGGTGAGGTTCGATTTATCACCCAAGCGCAGGACGGCGCGTTCTGGATCGGGGCCACCAATGGCCTGAGCCGATTCAAAGACGAGACGTTTACCAATTACACAACCCAAGATGGCTTATCGCACAATTCGGTTCGGGTTGTTCGTGAAGATGCTGATGGCACGCTGTGGATTGGCACCTACGGGGGCGGACTGAACCGGTTCAAACAGGGACGATTCTTTCACTACACGACGGCCAATGGCTTGTTTGACGATGTGGTCTCGTGGATACTGGAGGATGATCGAGGGAACTTCTGGATGAGCGGCAATCGCGGTATCTTTCGTGTCAGTCGGAAAGAGTTGAACGATTTTGCTGATGGCCGCACTGCTGCGTTTACTTGCATCGCTTATGGTGTTGCCGATGGGATGCCCAGCAGCGAGTGCAATGGTGGTGGGCAGCCTGGCGGATGGAGGTCGCGCGACGGCCGATTATGGTTCCCAACGATCAAAGGGGTGGTCGTCATTGATCCCCGTCAGATGAACGATCTCCCACCGCCGGTGCACGTTGAACAGATGCTCATTGACAAAACGCCGATGCGCCTGTGGCAGCAGATCGAAGCGCCGCCGGGCCACGGTGATCTGGAGATTCACTATACGGCGTTGAGTTTTGTGGCGCCGGAGAAAATGCGATTCAGGTATCGGCTGGAGGGCTACGATCACGGCTGGATTGAAGCCGGATCGCGACGGGTGGCCTACTACACCAACGTGCCGCCGGGTCAGTATCAGTTTCGCGTCCTGGCCATGAACAATGACGGCGTCTGGAATGAGACGGGGGCGGTGGTCGCGTTCCGCTTGTTGCCGCATTTTTACCAGACCAGATGGTTCTTCCTGCTCATTGGCGCAGGGCTGATCCTGATTGGCTGGAGCGGCTACAGGTGGCGCGTCCAGCACCTGCAGCGCCGCACGCGCCAGTTAGAGAAGAAAGTGGCCGAGCGCACCGCTGAAGTCGTCGAGCAAAAAGAGCAGTTGGCGCGCGCCAACACGCAACTGGAGCGGGCCAATGAAAACATGCTCTCGATCTTCAATCAATGGCGCTCCGGCGTGATGACCACTGACGAACAGGAGCGCATCACCTTCCTGAGTCAGACGGGGGAGCGGTTATTCGACCTGAGCCATACAGAAACGCTCGGCGCGGTGTGGGACCATGTTGTGCCGCTGTCACCTTCTGATATTGCGCGCCTCAAAGCGCTGGTGCAACGACCGCCCCAGTTACGAAGCAAACTCTTGCTGCACGTAGACAGCGACGCTGGGCAACAGTATTGGATGGAAATTGAGGTCCAAGACGATCCACGCGATCCACGACGAAAGATATTTTTCCTTTATGATGTGTCGGAGATTTACGACCTGCGCCAGTTGCTCGATGACAAAGCCAAATTTCACGATCTGGTGGGCGAAAGCGCGGCCATGCAACTAGTTTATCGCCAGATTCGCGATCTGGCCAAAGTAGACACGACCGTCTTGATTCAAGGTGAGACCGGCACCGGGAAAGAACTTGTAGCCCGCGCCATTCACTATTTCAGTTCGCGCAAGAGCCGACCGTTCATCGCCGTCAACTGCGCAGGCTTGACTGAATCGCTGGTCTCCAGCCAACTGTTTGGCCACAAACGCGGCTCGTTCACCGGCGCCGTTGCTGACCAGAAAGGCGTGTTCGAATCGGCTGAGGGGGGCACGCTGTTTCTGGATGAAATTGGCGACATGCCGATGAGCGTGCAGACGAACTTGCTGCGCGTGCTACAAGAACGAGAGATCACGCGGGTGGGCGAATCCGTGCCGCGCAAGATTGACGTGCGGGTCGTGGCCGCAACGCATCGGAACTTGGATCAGAGCATGGCGGAGGGACGATTTCGACAAGATTTGCTTTATCGTCTGCGGGTCGCCGAGATTCACTTGCCGCCGTTGCGCGAGCGCCGCCGCGATATTCCGCTGCTGGTGGCTTGGTTCCTCGGACAATTTCGGCGCGACACAGAAACGGCGCCTCAAGAGGTCAGTCAAGAGGCGATGCAAAAACTGATCAACTATGAGTGGCCGGGCAACGTGCGCGAACTCAAGAGCGCCATCGAAGCAGCGGCCATTCGCTCTGCTGGACCAGTGATTCAATTGGAGGACCTGCCAGCGCACATCAGCGGCTCGGTTGCCGGACCGTCGGCTCCGGCTGACCCGCTGGCTGAACGACAGCAACGCGTGCTCGATGCTCTGGCACGCACTGGCGGCAATCGCGCCGCCGCCGCTCGACTGTTAGGCATTGGCCGAACCACGCTCTATCTGTGGATGCATGAGCTGGGCATCCAGAGCGAGAAGAAAAAAGCCGAGTGACCACACACGCTCCAGTTCTTGAGTCCGTTTCCGGTCAGCTTGGAGCTAGCTCGAGCATCATGTTCAATCATGTGTTCAATCTGAACACAGGTGCACACTCATTGAACACCACCGTGTTCAATCTGAACACGCGGCGAAACTCCTCCTGAATCCACCAACACGTTACCTCTCAATAATTACCTCGGCTGTGGGGGTTGCGGCACACTGCTTGCACAATCAACGCTGACGGGTAAACGCGAACTTCGGTTCCGCAGGACCGAGGCCGGAGGGTCGAAACGGAGAAGTCACGACGCGCTCGATCCATCGTGATTTCTGCGTCCATGAGGTTCGGCCTTCGTTTCCCTGCGATCAATGGTTGGAGGTTGATGCACATGATAGATGAAGATGTAGCAGAAGCGGCGGTCAGGCACAGCACGCTCGGTGACGCGGCTGCGCGAGGCGATACGGCAACGGTCAAGGCGTTGCTGGCTCGTGGCGCCGACGTCAATGCCCGCAGCCCTGATGGCTGGACGCCACTGATGTACGCAGCGGTGGGCGGCCACGTGGAGGTGGTCAAGGCGCTGCTGGCGGCCAAGGCTGATGTCAATGCCCAGTCACTGGATGGACGGACGGCACTGATGCGAGCCGTCTTGTGGGGGCATGTGGACATGGTGCGCCTGCTGCTTCAGCACGGGGCCGATGCCACGATCCAGGATGAAGAAGGCTGGACTGCCCAGCGGATTGCCCAGGAGAAAGGCTATACCGACATGGCGCGCGCGCTTGACGCGACGCCGTAGCAACAACCGAAGGAAGATATGATATGAAAGGAGAGAGACGAGTAACATGCTATCTCAATGTCATAGGCGCGGCAGTGGCGCTGGCCGCGCTGCTGATGTGGCCGAGCGTGCAAGCCGCCACCAACCGGTTTGTCGCCACCACAGGCAATGATGCGAGCAATGATTGCAGCAACAGCGCGACGCCCTGCCGCACGATTCAACATGCCATCGCTCAGGCAACGGCTGGAGATACCATCCAGGTGGCGGCAGGAACCTATATGGAGAATGTAACGGTCAGTAAAAATGTGACGATCCAGGGCGCGGGGGCCGGTCTCACAATCGTGGATGGAAACGCTTCGGGTCGGGTATTCCTTTTCAATGGGGTCACGGCCACGCTGGAGCGATTGACGATTACCAACGGTCATGCCGCAGACAGCGGTGGCCCCTTGACTGGCCAAGGCGGCGGCATCCGCAATCAGGCGAGCCACCTGACCCTCACCAACTGCACGGTGTCGGGCAACAGCGCCGACCTCTTTGGCGGTGGCATCTACAATTCCAGCGTGCTGACCGTGATCAACAGCACGGTGTTGGACAACAGCGCCGATGACTCGGGCGGCGGCATCTTCAATACTCACACGCTGACCGTCACCAACAGCACGCTGTCGAGCAACTCCGCATCCTTCAACGGCGGCGGTATCTTCGATAGCGGCGGCAGGGTGGAGATCACCAACAGCACCGTGGCACATAACAGCGCCGATGACTTCGGCGGGGGTATCGCCAATAGTGGCGAGCTGACCGTCACCAACAGCACGCTGTCGAGCAACTCCGCCGAGGGGGGCGGCGGCATCTACAATGCGTTCATGGTGATCCTCACCAACAGCACACTGTCAGGTAATAGTGCCAACACCGGCGGCGGCATCTACAATGATGGCCAGTTGCCCCACCGTACCAGGATCACGATCACCAACAGCACGGTGGCGGACAACAGCGCCCTCACCGGCGCCGGCATCGCCAATATCGGCGAGCTCATCATCAAGAACTCCATCGTGGCGAATGATTGCGCCTTCTCCGCTGCATCAACCCTGACGACTCTCGGCAAGAACTTCTCCACAGGTATTTGTTTCGGCTTCGACCTTGTGACCTCGGCCCAACTGAACCTCGGCCCGCTGCAAAACAACGGCGGTCCGACCGCCACGCACGCTTTGCTCGCAGGCAGCGTGGCCATTGACGCGGCCACTGATTGCGCCGACGGGGGCGGTAATACGATCACCGACGATCAGCGCGGCGTGATGCGACCGATTGACGGCGACGGGGATGGCACGCCGGAGTGTGATGTGGGTGCGTATGAAGCGCCGGTCTGTATTAGTGGTGACAGCATGCCGCCTCAGATCACCTGTCCGATGAATAGGACTATAGGGACACAAGCGCCGAATTGCAGCGCCAGAGCGACCTACGTGGCAACGGCGACGGACAACTGTCCCGGCGTGAGCGTGACCTGCACGCCGCCCTCGGGTTCGACATTTGCGCTTGGCACAACGACGGTCAGTTGCAAAGCGACCGATGCAGGGGGGAA
Organism: Blastocatellia bacterium; assembly: GCA_025054955.1. Classification (NCBI taxonomy): domain Bacteria; kingdom Pseudomonadati; phylum Acidobacteriota; class Blastocatellia; species Blastocatellia bacterium. The sequence continues at coordinate 12,174 of JANWZE010000037.1, forward strand.
CATGGCCACCTGCACATTCACGGTGACGGTGGTGGATGACGATGGCCCGCAGATCACGTGTCCACCGAATCAGACGGTGCAAGCCGGGGCCAATTGCCAAGCGACGGTGAGCGTCGGCACGGCGACGGCGACGGATAACTGCACGCCGTCTGGTTCGATCACGATCACAGGAACGCGCAGTGACGGCCAGCCGCTCACTGCTCCGT
>JANWZE010000038.1 GCA_025054955.1 Blastocatellia bacterium
TTTCCTATAATACAGGGGTTGGGGGCAAAAAATACAGGGGTTGGGGGCAAGCAATTTCCTACTAATACAGGGGTTGGGGGCAAGAAATACAGGGGTTGGGGACAAGAGCTCAAAAAAAATACAGGGGTTGGGGGCAAGCAATTTCCTATGCTTAGACGGGAATCGAGACCATGAATTTACAACTTAGTAATCACGACATGTAGCTAATAAATTGATAAAACTAATGTTATATGAAGCAAAAATTTTTTCAGTTTTTTCGCATTTTTCTTCAAGCAAATTCCTATTTTTGGCACAAATTTTGCAATTGTTGTATATGTTGTTGTTGTATTGTTGGTGTTGTTTGGTGTGTGCAATCAATTTGTTTGTTTGTGTGTTGTTTGTTTGTTGATTCATGAGGCTGCTAACCACACTCCGACCCCCGTTTATAGCAAGACAGGGTTGTTGGTGGTATACAGGATCGGCTAGAATTACCGCCACACTACGAGGACAGGCCACTATGAGGGGAGGTAACAAAGACAATGCCAACCAGTGAAAAAAGGAAACGAACCCAACGAACCAAATTGAAAAAGGCTCCACGAACGACCAAGGAGACATCCGATCTCCCCTTGTTTCCCGAAGTCCTTCGACAGGGAAAAGACGAGATGAACCTGGCCACATTCCCAATGGCCGCTCTGTACACGCACGTTCCTTCAGGAGCGAGGTCGCTCAAGTTTGAGGACACGATCATTGGCAAAAATGGCAAGTTGGTGAAGCGAACCTGGACAATTCAAGGCGGTTCAGAAGCGGGATTGCCGACGGCCACCGACGAGGATGTGTATGTGGCGTTGATGGAGTTGACGCAGCGGCAGGGATTTGACAAGCAACAGGTCTTATTTTCCCGCTACGATTTGTTGAAGCGGCTTGGTTGGTGCATTTGCGGAAAGTGCTACGCCAGACTAGATGAATCGCTTGTCCGGTTGAGCAACGTCACATTCCATGCGCGCAACGCGTTTTGGGACAATGAAGCGAAATCGTATGTGACGGCGGCGTTCACGTTGATACAGGGCTATCACATTTATGAAGAGGTCACGGGGCGCAAGACTGAGCGCGATCAGCCGCATAGCTGGATCATGTGGAGCGATCAGTTGTATAAGAGCTTCAAGAGTGGCTATCTGAAGTTCCTTGATACCAACCTGTATTTTTCTTTGCGCACGTCTACGGCGCGACGGCTGTACCGCTACTTGGATCGTCACTTCGGGCGGAACGATCGCTTCACGATAGACATCTTCCAACTCGCTCACGAGCACTTGGGCATCAGTCGCAATTTCCAGTTCATTTCGGAAATCGTGCGCAAGCTCGAGCCGGCGCTGGAAGAGTTGGTTGAGAAGTCATACTTGGCTAGTTGGGAGGTTAAGGGGCGGACGATCGGTTTTCTGCGCAGTCCGCACGCGCGGCATGAACCGTTCGACACGACAGCCGAAGACTTCCCTGAAACGATTGACCTACCGTTTGACGCAGTTCGTGTCGTTGACGAGAATCTTGAGGAGCGTGTTGAGGAACAGGCTGAATGGCTGACGAAGCAATTAGTCGAGCGCGGCGTGACGCCGAGGGAGGCCAAGAAGCTCGTGGAGTCGCACTGGGGAGAGTTCGGTAAAATTCGGCTGGCTGTCGAGTATTTCGACTCGTTGATGGAGCAAGGGGGGGTTGGCATTAAAAATCCTGGAGGCTTCCTAGTGAGTTTAATCCGGGAAGGGAATTCCTTAGCGGCGGCGCAGCAGGCGCCTGCGGCCAAGCATGATGCCAAGCTCCAGTTGTTGTTGGATGAAATGATGTACAACGAGTACATCGAGCAGCAGGTAGACCAATACATTGCCTCGCTGCCTGCTGGGCAAATGGCTATGCTCGTGGAAGCCAAGAAGCAAGAGTTTTTGGCCAGCGATAAATCGAGCACGTACCGCAGGTGGAAAAAAGAGGTGTTTGACGAGTATGCAACAGTTTTTTGCCGAAAGGATATTGCCATGCGCCTTGGCTTGCCGGATTTTGCCACGTGGCAAGCCAGACGCAGCGCCTCATGAGAGAGTCGGACCAGGTTGGGCGCTCGGCACGAAAATGGAACCAGTCAGCCTCCAGAAACGTGTCGTTAGGCTACTAGTGGCTTGGATTCAGTGGTAAGATATGCGGGTGGACATGATAGCTGTGCGAACCAATTTAGCGACCCGTCCCTACGCCAACCGCCGGCTCATCAGCTTGGGGCTCGTGCTGGTGATTGTGTTGGGTGGTTGGCTGAGCCGTTTATTTCTGGAGCAGCTTGAAGCAACACGCCGCATGACGCGCGCGCTTGAGGCAGAAGCGCAGACTCAACAACGGCGTATTGCAGAACTGCGTAAGCGGATTCCGGCGCCAGTGAAGCCCGATGAGTTGTCGCCGCAGCAAATCGAGCTAATTACGGCGGCCTCGTCGTTGATTGAGCGACGGGTTTTTCCTTGGTCGCGTCTCCTGAGGGACTTGGAAACCCATCTGGGGGACAATGTGCGACTGACACGGATCAACGTCACGCTGGCCAATCCGGAGAGGATTGATGCGCTGAGGCCAGGCACCTCGCCGATGCAGGTTTCGATGACGGTGGTTGGTCGCCAACTCGATGATGTGTTGGATATGATGAGGTCGCTGCAAAACACGGGCCGATTTAGTCGCTTGCAATCGAAGAAGCAGATGATTGTTGAAGGAACGCAGGAGATCGAATACGAGGTCGAGATGCTATACACGCCCCGATAGCCGCTGGCTGCCAGGTGTTGGCGAAACGTTGCGGCGGAAGGGCACTGACAATCGGAGGAAATCCGAAATGTTTCGGATTTGGGATTTCGGATTTCCCTCGAAGAGGTTGAGGTGAGCTGATGACTGATTTTGTTTTGAGATCGCACGCATTGCATCGGGCCGCTCGGATCGGCCCTTGGCAGGTCGTGTTGGCCTCTCTTGCGATCATCAGCATGGGCGCGGCAGGTTTCTTTTATGTGCAAAACAGGCTGGCTGAGCAACAGCTCAATCAAGCTCAGGCGCGATACCAACAAGATCAAGCGACGCTCAATCAGTTGACCGAGCGGGTGAAAGAGATCGAGGCCCTTGAAAAAATTGATGTGCCTACGCCTGAGGCGATTCGCGCCAGTCTGGTCAAGTTTCAGGAGACATATCTATCCCCTGCGGAGACTGCTCAATTGCGCGCGATTCGGGAAGTCAATCAGTTGGCCAAACAAAGTGGTGTTCTTGTCACAGAGATCAATTTCACAGCCATTGAGCAGCGGGCATTGCAAGGGGAAGCGGAAGGCGTCAAGAGCGCCAAGTCATTGTTTCCCGGGTTGGAGATGTCGTTCACAGTTGAGGGCAGCTACAGTAGTGTGCGGCAGTTTTTGGCTTCATTGGAGCGAAGTCGCGTCTTCATCATCGTTGATGCGCTGGAGCTGAAGAGCGTGGAGTCATCTGCTTCAGATGGACGAGGTCGCCAAGCCGGAGCTGCCACCGATCAAGTGATTGCATTAGGTCTCAAGCTGGCGGTGTATTATCAACGCGAGGTGTCATGACAAAAGAGAGAAAAGTTTTGCTAGGCTTATTAGCAGTGGCTGCTGGCGTCTTGCTGGTAGACCGATTTATTTTGTCTGATCAGGCGACCGGATCAACGGCCACGAACACAGCGAGGGCGTCAGCGCCGCCTGGCGGAAATCAAGCCAACCGCAAACCCTCTTCGAGGGAAATCCGAAATCCCAAATCCGAAGTCCGAAACGGTTCGGATTTGGGATTTCGTGCTTCGGATTTCCCCGCAGGGGCTTCTGAGGTCGAGCAGGGGTATCGTCCGTTGCCGTTGCACGTGCTGGCTCGGCGCGATGGTGTCACGGAGCAAGCGAGTCGAAACGTGTTTGTTTATTACGTGCCGCCGCCGCCACCGGTCAAACCGCCGCCACCGCCGCCACCGCCGCCGCTGGCGATTTACTCGCTGGAGCCACATTCGGTTTACGCCAGGACAAAAGATTTCACGCTTACGGTCAAGGGCGCTCGGTTTCCCGAAGACGCGCAGATCGTTGTCAATGGGCGTCCTCTGAAGACGGAGCGCGTCAGCGAGGTCGAGCTGAGGGCCACTGTTGACAAGCGGATGATTGCCACGGCTGCGCCGCTTCAAGTGATGGTTAGGAATTCGACTGGAGAGCTCTACTCGAACCAATTGACGCTGGCTGTTCAAGAGCCAGAGCCACCGCGATACCGCTACCTTGGCCGTGTTGATGATCTTGTGTTCTTGCTCAAGAGTGATAACGAGCGCCTGGTGGCTCGCCTCAATGGCCAGTTGGTGGAGAACCGCTGGCTTGTCACGCAGGTATCGGCCGAGCGCGTTGTGCTCAAGGATGTGACATTGGATATCCTGCACACGCTGCCGATCGAAGACGCGGACGCAAGCCCAGGCGGTCAAGTTGGCGGCGTGCTTAGTCCGAACCAGGGCAACATCAATCGCGGCCGTAATCCACGTTCAAACGTGAGGGTGACGGATATGCAGCCGGCAGAACCGGTCTCAGCCGAGGATGAAGAACCGCGATGAGAGGTGAAGCATTGCCCCTGCGGGGAAATTCGAAATCCCCAATCCGAAACGTTTCGAATTTCGATATTCGGATTTCGGATTTCCCTCCAACAGGGTCTCAGGCAGGTTACATGCTGATTGTTACGCTCGGTATGCTCACCGTGTTTTTGGTGCTGGCTGCCGGCATTGCGCCGTCGGTGGCGCAAGAGTTGCGGCGCGAACGTGAGACGGAGATGCTCTTTCGGGGGCAGCAGATTGTTGACGCCATTGGGCGGTATAGGATTTTGGCTCAGCGCATCATGGCCGCTGGCGGCGCTGAGCAGCAGCCGCCTGTCGTGCCAGGAGGACAAGCTGTGCCTGGCGCGGTCGGATTCGGTTGGCCGCAATCGTTGGAGCAATTGGTTGATGGCGTCAACGTGCGCGGCTCCACGCGCAAAGTGCGCCTGCTTCGACCATTCGCATTGAAGGACCCGGTCAACGGCAACAAACCGTGGCGACCGGTCGGATTCAATGATGAGGCATTACGGGAATTTCTGGAGGCGTACTTTGAGACGATGGGTCAGCCGCTCTCGGTTTGGCCGCCACAGTTTCGCATGCAGTATTTGGGCAATACGGTTGAGTTGGGTCGAGGCGACAGCGGCAGCGCCCGCGGCAGGGCGCCTTCTGCGTTCAGGGGACCGGCCACTGATGGACAGGATGCTCAGCCACGCTACATCTTCGGTGTGGTGAGTGAAAGCGACGAGGAGCCACTGCGGGATTATTACGGCCTGGAGCGGTATAACCGATGGGTCTTCGCGTTTATCCCTGAGCTGCAGTCGGTCCCGGCGGATATGGACAAACAGATCGAAATGCTCAGCCGCGAAGTGATATATCCGACGGACCCGCTGGCTTTGAGGCAACTGGGCGGGGCATTTCGGCCGATCGCTCCGGTTGGACAGGTGCCTGGCCAAGCGCCTCCGGGCGGAGCGGCCAACGCTCCAGGTCCTGCAACGCCACCCAGCGGCAAACCGCCGATTCGATGAGGCTATGGCGACATTCATTTGCCGATTAGGAACGCCGATGGGCGAGATTTTAACGCGCACGATGGATGCCGCGTCAGAAGATGAAGTGCGGCTGCGCTTGTCGCGCGAGGGCTACCATATCTTCTCGATCAAGCGCGAGCGTGATGTGTTCAGGTTATGGTCAGGCCGGCCGCGGCGTCTGAAGCTGGAGCCGTTTCTCCATTTCAACCAACAATTGGCCGCGCTGATTCAAGCTGGACTGCCGATTTTGCAGGCCATTTCTTTGTTAGCCAAACGTCAAACGAATCCAGCGTTGCGCCACGTATTGAAGCAGATCGAAGCGCGCATTCGCGAGGGAACGCCGATGTCAGAAGCGTTTGCCGCGCAAGGTGACGTCTTCCCGAAGTTGTACACGGCCTCGTTGCTGGCCGGTGAGAAATCGGGCAATCTGGACGGCGTGTTAACCCGGTATATCGCTTACACCAAGCAGGTGCTTTCGCTGAAGCGGAAAGTGCGCCAGGCGATGACCTATCCGGTTCTGCTCATTGTGGCGTTGATTGGGCTGGTCGGCGTAATGACGAGTTTTGTGATTCCGCGATTTGCCATCATCTACAGGGATTTTGGCACGGAGTTGCCGACGATCACCCAGATGGTGCTGGCCGCCGGCGAAGCCACACAACGGAATTTATACTGGCTGTTTCCGGCGTTGGTCGCTGCGATTGCTGCTTTGTTCATCTGGCGTCGGACCAGTCGTGGCCGTGAGCTGATTGACGGATTGCTGCTGAAGGTGCCGCTGGTGGGTCAAATCATTCGCGATGCCACCACAGCGCAGTTAGGCCGGAGTTTGGCCACGTTGTTGCAAGGCGGCGTGACGCTGGTTGAATCGTTTCGCATCGCCAACGAGACGATCACCAATCGCGCGCTGGCGCGACTGAGCGCGCCTGTTTTGCCGCGCATTCGCGAAGGGCAGTCTTTTTCTGAGAGCCTGGAGCAAGCCGGCTGGCTGTCGCCGTTGGCGATTGATATGGTTCGCGTCGGCGAGCGTTCAGGCAGTTTGAAAGAAATGCTGGAAGAGTTGGCCAGTTTCTACGACGCTGAACTGGAGCTGCAACTGAATCAGTTGACCGCGCTAATTCAGCCGGTGGTGTTGATCTTGATGGCGGGGCTTGTTGTGATTGTTTTGCTGGCCATGTATCTTCCGTTGTTCAGCTTGTTATCGTCATTAGGGAATGTATGAGCACTGAAGTCAATTTTGACGCTCTCATCGGCGGGCCGGATACGGCGGCCGCGCCGCCGGAAACGCCTGAGCAGGAGCAGGCGCGGGCGCGGCAACTGGCCGAGCGGTATCGTTTGCCGTTTGTTGATCTGACACAAGTCCGATTGGATCAGGAATTGCTTCACGTCTTGCCGGTCGAGGTGATGATTCAGTATCGCTTTGTGCCGCTGCGGCGTGAAAACGGGCATCTGGTGATCGCGATTGCCGATCCGACGGCGCTGGACAAAGTGGATGAGATCGCCTCGCGTCTACGCAGTCGGGTGAAGCTGGCAGTGGCCACACCATCGGCGATTGACGCTGTGCTGACGCGTGGCGATGCCTCGCAGCGTGTGCTGGATGAAACGACGCAGCACTTGCGCGTGTCGCTCGTGCGGGAAACCGATCAAGGCGAGGAAGACCTTGATCTAGACCGTCTGACCGGCGACAAGCAGATGAGTCCGATTGTCAAGTTGGTGGACTCGGTTGTGTTGACGGCGCTGGAGCGCCGCGCCAGCGACATTCACATTGAGACGCGCGCCAACGATGTGTTCATCAAGTATCGTATTGACGGCGCGCTTTACCCGGCTGGCCCGCCCATTGACATTCAACATCATCAGACAATCATCTCCCGCATCAAGGTGATGTCGGAGTTGGATATTGCCGAACGTCGTGTGCCGCAAGATGGGCGCTTCCGTGTGCGCGTGCGCGGACGGACCATTGACTTTCGCGTCTCGATCATGCCCACGATTCACGGGGAAGATGCCGTCATTCGTATTCTGGACAAGGAACAGATCAACGAGCAGTTCCGCGATCTGCGCTTGAGCGTGCTTGGATTCGAGGAGGATGATCTAGCTCGTTTTCGCCGGTTCATCAAAGAGCCTTACGGTATGATCCTGGTCACTGGGCCGACCGGCTCAGGCAAGACGACGACGCTTTATGCTTCGCTCAATGAAATTCGCAATGAAGAAGACAAAATTATCACGCTGGAAGACCCGGTGGAGTACCAACTGCAAGGCGTCACGCAAATCCAGGTCAACGAGAAAAAGGGATTGACCTTTGCGCGCGGGCTGCGTTCGATTCTACGTCACGATCCGGACAAGATCATGGTCGGCGAAATTCGCGATTCAGAGACAGCGCAGATTGCCATCCAATCGGCGCTGACCGGCCACTTGGTGTTCACGACGGTGCATGCCAACAACGTCATTGATGTGATTGGACGATTCTTGAACATGGGCGTTGAACCCTACAACTTCGTTGGCGCGCTCAACTGTGTGTTGGCTCAACGGCTGGTGCGCGTGCTTTGCAGTCAGTGCAAGAGAACCTACCGGCCGACCGATCAAGAGTTGGTGGAATCGGGACTGAATCCCGAACAGTATCGTCATTACACATACTATGAGATCGGCGGTTGCGACGCCTGCAACTGGACCGGGTATCGCGGCCGCACGGCGATTCATGAGTTGCTTGACATGAGTGACACGATACGCGAGCTGATCATCGAGCGCCGGCCTGGCTCGGAGATTCGGCGGGCAGCGCAAGCTGAAGGCCTGCGTTCGCTGCGTCAGTCGGCGGTACGAAAGGTGCTCGCCGGCGTGACGACGCTACGGGAGATCAACCGCGTGACATTTGTCGAATAGGATCCCTCTTGGAGGGAAATCCGAAATCCAAAGCACGAAATCCGAAACGATTGGGATTTGGGATTTCGGATTTCCCCGCAGGGGTTACGGATCACGGATCACAAATTCTGTGCTAAGCTGTGTGATCTATGGTTTCATTCCACAGATTACGGATCGAGGAACCATAAGGCAAGAATGGAAGGCGTTATGAAAAGATGGATCGTTGTAGTCTTAGTATGCGGGTTATCCATGCCGGTGCCGGCTGGCGCGGCCAGTGGTAAGAAGCACTACCGACAAGCAGTGGCGCTGGAGAATGAGAAGAAATACGATCAAGCGGCTGAGGCCTACATGCTGGCGCTGAGCCTGGAGCCGGATAATCTGGTCTACCGGATCGCCTACCAACGCACGGCGACGCAAGCATCGGTCATGCTGGTGCGGCAAGGGCGCGAGGCGCTGGAGCAAGGGCGCTATGAAGAGGCCTACAATCTCTTTCGTCGCGCCTACCAGTTCGATAAAACCAATGAGCTGGCCAAGGACTTAGCCGAACGAGCGCTCGACTTGCAACGGAAAGCCGATGGGCTCGCGCCGGCGCCTCTGACGGAAACGCCCTATGGCGCGTCAATACCGATCATCGGTCCCAATCCGCACAGCGCGAGCCAACAACGCCCAACAATTCCATCGGCCAAGGACGCAACGAAAGACGACACGACGCTTTCACCGCTGTACCAGGTTCAAGACATCACACGGGCCAATGATGAGCTGGAGAACCACATTCGCGATCTGGCCGAGCGCATCGGGCTGAACATTGTCTTCGATTCGTCGTTCCGTTCGCGCAAAATGCCGTTCAGAATGAAGAACGTGACGATTCCACAAGCGCTCGATACGCTGTTGATGAGCAACAATCTGTTCTTCGAGCCGATCAACGACAACACGTTGCTGGTGGCCATTGACAACACAGCCAATCGCGCGCGACTCCAACAAATGAGCGTGCAAACGTTTTACCTGAAAAATTCCGATGAACAGACGGTGCAAACGATTCAAACCAACCTTTCGGCGCTCTTTGGGCAAAAGGTCATGGTCGTGCCTAATGCGCAGTTGCGTTCGCTAACTGTCCGCACGACTCCCGAAACGCTCAAGCTGGTCGGCAACATCATCCGGGCGCTGGACAAAGACAAACCTGAGGTGCTGATTGATGTCAGTATCTATGAGGTGTCGCGCAACGATTTACTGGAGATCGGAAATCAATTGCTCTATGAGGGCTTTTTGCCGTCTGGTTCATCGGTGCCGACGCGCCCCAGCACGCTCAGCAACCTGGCGATCACGGCCGGGCAGGTTATCACCGAGCAACGGCTGGCGCTGGCTATTCCCACCAGCATTCTGCGCATCTTGCAGACGCGCGGCAATAGCAAGCTGATTGACAGCATTCAAGTGCATGCGCTCGACGGGCAACAAGTCAGAGCCAATGTTGGCCAGCGCATCCCGATTCAGACGGCGTCGTTTCCTTCCAGTTTCGCCACGACCACACAGACGCAACCCAACCAGCCGCCGAATCAAAACCAAGGCGGATTTCTGGGCGGCGCGTTTGGTCTGGGTGTGCCGCAGATTGAATATCAAGACGTTGGCTTAAACATTCAAATCACGCCGACCATTTACACTGACGATGACATCAAGTTGGAGATGGAAATTGAAACATCCGGCGTGGCGGCTGGTGGCACGACGTTGACACCCATCTTCACGCAGCGGCGTCTGAAGAGCGTCGCGACAGTGCAAACGGGGCAAGCGGCCATGATGGCGGCGGTGGCGCAAAATCGGAAAGAGACAAGTCGAGGCGGATTGCCAGTGCTTGGCTTTTTGCCGGTCATCGGGCGATTCTTCAGCATCCCGACCGACCGAACAGCTTCCACTGACCTGTTAATCACGGTTACGCCGCACGTGATTCGCTCAGCGGACATTCGTGAGGAAGATCAGTTAGCCATGTCATCCGGTTTGCAACTGATGGGGCTGTCCGATACGATCCAATCGTTTTTGGAAAAGCGTGAGCAAGCGCGTCGAGGACGCCAGTCAACCGACGTGACGCAGAAGGCCGCCGCGGCCGAGAACAAGCCAAAGCCGGCGGGCAGCGAATCGCCGGCCGGCGCTTCGCCTGCGCTGATGGGCGCTTTGTCGCCCTCAGACACGCAGATTTTGACAAACGATCAGCGCGCCCTGGTTCCTGCCTTGACGCAATCGGCGCTGACGCAGAGCAGTGCAACGCCAAACGTCGCATCAAACCCGCTCGATACGAAACGCGCGGACGCCGGTACGCTGGCCTTCATGCTTTACTCAGACACGCATCAGCCAAAGGTCGGTCAAAAGCTCAGCGTGACCGTTGTGGCGCAAGCGAAGGAACCGATCGGGCAGGGCAGTTTTGTCATTCACTACAGTCCGGCGATCTGGCGACTGGCGCAAGTCACCCAGAGTGATGTGCCGATGGCCGATGGCCGATACCCCGCTGTCTCGGTCAATCAAACCACTGATGGAATGGTCGAGATTCTGGTGCGGATGCCGGAGGGCATGGCCACGAGGCCTGCGCCGGTACCGTTGGCGCGGCTGGTGTTTGAGGTGGTCGGCGCCGGAGAGAGCGTGATAGCCGTGGCCACAGAGGCGACGATGTTTGTCTCGCCTGATGGCCGCTCGTTCACCTGTACAGCTCAGCCACTATCGCTGAAGACAGTGGGTCGCTAGTGATGCCGACCCCTGCTGGGAAATCCGAAGCACGAAATCCCAAATCCGAAACGTTTCGGATTTCGATATTCGGATTTCCCTCGAAGAGGGCTAATGAATCAAAAAGGGTTCACATTGCTGGAATTGATCGTCACCATCTTGATCCTGACGATCTTCACTGGCGCCGTCATTCCGGTGGCCAGAAACACAATCAAGCGGCAAAAAGAGATCGAGCTGCGCCGCGCGTTGCGCGAGCTGCGCACGGCGTTGGATCGGTATCGGCAGATTGCCGATGCCGGCTTGATTAAGTCAACCGAAATCTCTCCGACCGATCAATGCATGGGCGGACAGATTGGTACCGGCTGCTATCCAAAGCGATTGGAGGATCTGGTTGAAGGTGTGCCGCTGTCTCGTGGCGTTGATCGTAAGATCAAGTTGCTCAGGAAAATTCCTATTGATCCAATGACCGGCAAAGCCGAGTGGGGAAAGCGCTCGTTTAGCGACGATCCGCAGTCTCAAAGCTGGAGCGGCCTGAACATTTTCGATGTCTATTCGCTTAGCGACGGCACGGCTTTGGATGGCACAAAATATCGAGATTGGTAGGGCGTCATGACCAAGATGGAATCCAACAAGCCCCTGCGGGGAAATCCCAAGCACGAAATCCGAAATTCGAAACGTTTCGGATTTCGGATTTGGGATTTCGGATTTCCCTCAAAGAGGGCTCGCGGTTTCACATTGCTTGAATTGATCATTGTGCTGGTGGTCATCTCGGTCTTGCTCTCGGTAGCCATTCCGCGCTATCAGGAAACGATTCGAGCAGCCAAGGAGAGCGTGCTCAAACAGAATTTGTATTTAATGCGTCGGCAGATCGAAGCGTTCGCTGCTGACAACGGACGTTACCCGGACTCGCTTCAGCAACTTGTCGAGAAAGGCTACTTGCGAGAGATTCCGCTGGACCCGATTACCGATTCGCGGGAAACGTGGCAGGAGATCAGAGAAGACAGCACCGGCCTTGGCTCGACCAGTCAACCGGGGATTGTGGATGTGCGCAGTGGCGCGGAGGGCGAATCATTGGAAGGGAAGCCCTATAGTGAATTGTGAACGAGTGAAGCTGTGTTTCTTGCGTCGTTGACGCTGCCGAAGCCCTCTTCGAGGGAACTTCCAAATCCCAAATCGGAAATCCGAAACGTTTGGGATTTCGGATTTGGGATTTCGGATTTCCCCGTAGGGGCGTAGCGATCACTCAAGTGTCGTATGAAAAGCCAGATTTCACGCATCGTCAGTTTTTTCACAGCGCCTGTGTTCCCGCGTCGAGCGATCAGCATTGAAGCGCAGCAGGTCGCGGTCGCCGCTGTTGGCAGAAAACGTGGGGCTATCGCTGTCACTCATGCAGCCATCCAGCCACTGCCCACAGGCCTGATTGAGCCGCGTTTCACCGAGCTCAACATCAAGGACAAAGACCGGGTCAGTCACGCCGTGGCTCAGGCATTGGAGAAAGCGGGACTGAAGCGTGAACGGCGTTGGTCATTGGCGATTCCTCGCAAGGCGACGCGCACCTTCATTGTGCATCTGGACGATGCCCCGGCCTCCAACAGAGACCGAATGGAAATGCTCGAATGGAAAGTCGAACGGTTGTTGGAAGTCGCTTTGTCAGACCTGACGGCGGCGTTCCAACGATTGCAGTCAACAAATGGTCAGGAACGCTACTTGGCGGTCGTCGCTTCCAATGAGGTCGTGGCGTCGTACGAAGCTGTTCTGGCGTCGCTCAATATCACTGCTGGCTTTGTGCTCCCTGCGCACCTGGCCGAAGCGGCATGGCTTCAGCTCTGGCCAACCGAGCGCGATGCTCTGTTATTTGCTGCCGAGCCGGATCATCTGACGGTCATATTCATGCGGCAGGGCGATTTCCTCTCATTGCGTTCGGTCGAACTGGTTGGCGAAAGTCTTGCTGATGAGATTCACCGGACGCTGGTCTACTACTTGGACAAGCTCGCTCCGCACGGCCTGCCGCAGTTGGATACGATTTTGCTGATCGGCTCTCTGCTCAACGTCAATCAGGTCGTTGCTTCCTGCCGCGATCTGTTCCCGATGGAGCAACAGCCGACTGTTCGCACGTTGCGGGATGAGCGACTCAGTCATGAGATCAGTTGGGAAACAGTGGCTGGCGCTGCTGGACTGGCTGCCATGGGATTGTGAGATCACGGTAGCCCCTGCGGGGAAATCCGAAATCCCAAATCCGAAATCCCAAACGTTTCGGATTTGGGATTTGGGATTTGGGATTTGGAAGTTCCCTCGAAGAGAGCTTGGGATTTCCCTCAAACAGGAGGGCGGAGGAGAGTGATGAAACGGATGGCAATGTTATGTCTCGTCGCGTGGCTGAGCGCGCCGGTGGCGCTCTCTCAAGGATTACTGGAAAGCGCCTTGACAGGGAAGGCGACGATTGTTGACCTGACACACAAACTCTCGTCGGCAATTCCGTATTGGCCGGGGCCTGCCTACAAGCCATTTCACTTCGAGACCATCGCCACGCTGGAGAAGGACGGCGTTTACTCTGGCGCCTTCTGCATGGCCGAACACATGGGCACGCATGTTGACGCGCCGAACCACTTTGAAGCCGGGCAGGCCTCGATTGATGCGCTGCCGTTACAACACTTGATCGCGCCGGCAGCCGTCATTGATGTCAGACAACAGGTGGCCCGAGACCCCGATTATCGCCTCACGGTTGATGACTTGAAGCGTTGGGAAAAGAAGCATGGCCGCGTTCCCAGAAATGCGCTCGTTTGTTTGTACACCGGTTGGGATGCCCGTTGGAGCGATCCCATTGCTTATCGTCATCAGGACGAACAACAGGTGATGCACTTCCCAGGGTTTTCCGCAGAGGTCGCCGAATTTCTCGTCACTCAACGTCACATTCGTGGCATCGGTATTGACACGTTGAGCGTGGACTACGGCCCGTCGAAAGATTTCATCGTGCATCACATCATGAATCGGGCTGGAAAGTACCACCTGGAGAACCTGGCCAATTTGGGCCGACTTCCTGCCACAGGCGCAGTCATCATTGCGGCGCCGATCCCGATTGACAATGGCTCCGGCGCGCCGGCCCGCGTGTTTGCCATCGTCCGTCGTTCGCCGTAGGATTTCAGTCAATGCGCAACACCAGTGACCTATGCTGATGACCGCTTTTTACATTCTGGCGCTGCTGGCTGTGATTCAAGGTCTCATTGCCTTGATGGAAGGAATTCGCTACTGGCAATATGTTCGCTCAAACCTGGCTGAGCTGCCCGCTGATTACCTGCCAAAAGTCGCTGTCGTGGTGCCGTGTAAAGGGCTTGAGACAGATTTCCGCGAGAATATCTTGTCATTGCTCGGACAGGACTACCCCGACTATGAGATCATTTTCGTGACCGAGGCAGACACCGATCCGGCGTATCGTCAACTGGCCGGCATTCTGCAGGAACAGAGTTTTCCTCACGCCGTGTTGATCACGGCTGGTCTTGCTCAGTCACGCTCGCAGAAAATTCACAACCTGCTCGTTGGGTTGGAGTACGTGTCTGACGACGTGGAAGTCTTCGCTTTCGCCGATGCTGATGCTACGCCAACAAGCTTCTGGCTCCGCTGGCTTGTGGCGCCGCTGGCTGATCCAACCGTTGGGGCGACAACCGGCTATCGGTGGTACGTCCCGGCGCGCGGCAATGCTCCATCTCTGTTGCGATCACTCTGGAATGCCACCATTGTGACTGCATTGGGGCCGCATCAACGAAATTTTTCCTGGGGCGGCTCGATGGCTATTCGTCGCAGAACATTTCAGTCAGTCGGTGTATCTGAGCGGTGGGTTAATGCCTGCGCCGATGATTACGCCTTAAGCCGCGCTGTCAAAGAGCAAGGCCTGTATGTTCGATTTGTTCCCGCCTGCTTGTTGCCCTCACGCGGCCCGTGCTCGTTGGCCGAGCTGCTTCGGTTTACCACGCGCCAGATGATCATCACCCGCGTTTACTGGCCGGCATTGTGGTGGCTGGCGCTGGTTTCCAATCTGTTGTTTTTCGCTGTTTTTTATGGTGGCATAGGAATTTGGTTATGGCGCTGGTGGGCGGGACTGGACGTGGGCGCCGTACCGTGGATTGTGACGTTCATCTACCTGCTCGGTTTGCTCAAAAGCCTGTTCAGACAGAAGGCTGTCGAACTCGTGTTGAAAGAGCATCGGGCGGAATTGAAACGGTATCGGTTGGCTTATTGGTTGCTCTATCCACTGGCCAACTTGATCTTCCTCTACAACCTGATCGTCTCCGCGGTCAGCCGTGTGATCGAGTGGCGCGGCGTCCGCTACAAACTCGTCTCGCCAACGCAGACGTGGATTGTGGATCGTGGCTCGTGATTCGTGGCTCGTGGACCGTGGTCCGTAGCCCTCTTCGAGGGAAATCCCAAGCCCTCTTCGAGGGAAATCCGAAGCACGAAATCCCAAATCCGAACCGTTTCGGATTTCGATATTCGGATTTCGGATTTCCCCGCAGAGGTTATGGATCACGAGTCACGAATCCCGGACAATGAAGAGATGACAAACGACAAGAGACAGGAAACAAGCGAACAAATTGCGCAACGCCTGCGAGAGATCATCCGGCTACTCGGACTGAATGAGGCCGACCCAGAATTACAACGAACGCCGGAGCGCATCGCTCGGTTATACGCAGAGCTATTTTGTGGCGTCAGTGAACCGCCGCCCGACATCAGTGTCACGGACAACCCGCATCTGTCTGGCGAGATGATCTTGATCCGCGATTTGCCGTTTCATTCGATGTGTATTCACCACTTCATTCCGTTCTTTGGCGCCGCTCACGTCGCATACGTGCCGAGAGAGAAAATAGCTGGCCTCAGCAGCATCGCGCGCGTGCTGCGCCATTTTGCCAGTCAGCCACAGCTTCAGGAGCGCATGACGAACGCCATCGCGGATCACATCCAAGCGACGTTGCAACCAGAAGGTGTCATCGTGCATGTGCGGGCGCGGCACTTGTGTATGGAAATGCGTGGCGAGCGCGTGCCCGGCTGGGTGGAGACGACCGCCGCCCGCTGGGTCTTTCAAAAGGGTCCGCTACGGGATGAATTTTTCGCCCGATTGAAGAACGGACCGGCAGTTTAACCCTCTTCAGCCCTCTTCGAGGGAAATTCCAAATCCGAAGCACGAAATCCGAAACGTTTGGGATTTCGGATTTCGTGCTTGGGATTTCCCCGCAGGGGCTTGGGATTTCCCCGCAGGGGTTACGAATCACGAAATTATCCCCATTCCGAGGGGCGTGTGCGCGAGCGCGGGTCGAGCCAGTCGCGGACCGCGTCGCCAAGCGCGTTGAACGTCAGCACGGTCACCAGGATGGCCACGCCCGGCATGAGTATCCACCAATCGTTGAGCAGGACAGGCAGTTCCCGCGCCGCGCTCAACATGTTGCCCCAGCTCGGTTGAGGCTCCTGGATGCCCACGCCGAGAAACGACAGGGCTGCTTCACCGAGAATGAACGAAGGCACAATAATCGTGGCTTGCACAAGCGCCGGCGTCAGCGCATTGGGCAGGATATGATGGCGGATCACCCAGCTATCTGGCGCTCCAACCGCCTTGGCAGAAACGACAAATTCGCGGCTCATCAACGTCAGCACATTGCTCCTGACCAAGCGGGAGACTTCCGGCCAACTGACAAGGGCAAAGATGGCGATCAGTATGGCCAATGTCTGAGCATAGGAAATGTCGAGCGGAAACGCCGCGCGTAAAGCGAGAATCAGAAAGATCGCCGGGATGGATTGAACAAGCTCGCCAAGCCTCATCAACACAGCGTCCACACGACCGCCAAAGTAGCCTGACACGCCCCCAATGGAGACTCCCAGCACGAGCGCGACAACCAGACTGCTCAGCGCAATACTGAGCGTGACGCGGCAGCCATATACCAACCGTGAAAACACGTCGCGTCCCAACCGGTCTGTGCCCAACAGGTGCACGCGGGTTGTCGTCGGCTGTAGGGTGTTGGCAGTCACCTGCTGTTGATTTGGCACTTGCAGACCGAACAGATGAAGCGAGCCTTCAAATACGCCCAGCAGCTTATACGAATCGCCTCGAACGAAGAATGCCAGAGGATAACGCTCTTGTCGGTTTTCGGTGTAGTGCCGGCCTGGCACACTCAGGTCGCGTTGCACCGCGTATACGAAGGGACGAAGATGGAACCGGCCATGCTCATCAATGAAGCGAATGGGCATCGGCGGCAAGCCGATGAATGGCCGGTGTTGCGTGCGAACGTCGTAAGGAGCGATGAATTCGCCAAACATGGCGCCGACAGCCAGTAGGCTGAGCCAGAGCATGATGAGCCATCTCTTCATCGCGTTCCGTTCAGTTGATGCGCAATGGGAACATGGATGCGTTGTCCAATCGGCGTAGTGGATTCCACTGGTTCAGTAATTCAATTCCAGTTTGGCTCTTGGATCGTTCAAACCGAGCAGCACATCAGCAATCAGGTTGCCCACGATCAGCATCGCTGAAGCAACCATGACCGATGCCATGACAACGTACATGTCGCGTGACAACACGGCCTCGACGGTCAATTTGCCCATGCCGGGCCACGCCATGACGGTTTCGACGAGCGCCGAGCCGCTTAACAAATTTCCTATCGAGTAGCCAAACAACGTGATGATCGGATTCAATGCAGCGCGCAGCGCGTGCTTGACGACAACGGTTGTTTCCCTGAGTCCTTTGGCGCGGGCGCTGCGCACGAAATCTTCTTCCAGCACATCCAGCAAGTTGGCTCGCATCTGGCGTAAGTAGACAGCCAACGGCGCCACGCTCAGGATCAGGGCTGGCAAGATCAGATGGTGCGCTGCGTCCATGAGGCGTTCCAACCAGTTCATTTGTTCGGCGTGCCTGGAGTATTGGCCGCCGATGGGGAACCAGCCAGTTTGAGCAGCCAGCACGAGCGCTAACAGCGCCAGAAAGATTCGCGGCGTAGAGAGCGAGATCATCGCCACCCACCCCGTGATTCGATCCACCCAGCCGCCCCGTCGCACGGCGGCCACCACGCCCAGCGGGATGCCCACCACCAGAGCGATGAGCGTCGCGCTCAGGGAAAGCGTCAACGTGTTGAGCAGCGCCGGCGCCATCAACGTGGCGACCGGTGTCTGGTACTGAAAGGAGACGCCAAAATCACCGCGCAAAAGTCCACTGAGCCAGTGGCCGTACCGCAATGGGACGGGCAGGTCTAAACCCAACCGCTGACGCAACGCCTCAATGGTCTCAGGCGAGACGTTTGGCCGTTCCAGCAACTCCGCCAACGGGTCACCTGGCGTCAAGGCGATGATGAAAAAGCTGAGCAGAGAAACCCCTAGCAGCAGCGGAATCGCTTGCAGGACTCGTTTGACTAATAACCTAACCATGGTGGCGATACGGCAACCGTTCAGTCCGTTGCCGATCGCCTATCATCGGGCGCTTGCGCAGAGCCACGACGAGCGACAGCAACGTTTCTTTTTCCTTGCGTGTGGCCTATAATCTATGCCCGCGTGCTGGGAAAGTCAATTAAGAACGTGACCCACCCATATTAGCAGTTTGGTGTGGCCGTTGACCAAAGACCGATATGAAAAAGACCTTGCGACTGCTCACGCTTTTGACGCTCGTGCTGGCCGGTAGCTGCGCGCGGACGAACGAGCCAACCAATCAACTGACAACTGGACCGCAATTCGGTGGACGGCTCGTCATTGCGCAACTGAACGGCCCAAGGACGTTCAACCCACTGTTCACTGACGACAATGAAAGCTTGACGGTGCTCAGCTTGTTACAAGCAACGCTGATCCGCATCAATCGGCAGACACAACAAACGGAATTAGACCTGGCTGCGTCGGCTGATTTTTCACCTGACGGGCGTGTCTTGACGATGCGGCTGCGCCCTGATTTGAAATTCTCCGATGGTCACCCGCTCACGGCGGAGGATGTCGTGTTTACATTCCAGGTGATCTATGACCCCACCATCCCTTCGTCGGTTGCTGACATTTTGAAAATTGGTGGGCGACCGATCCAGGTTGAAGCCATCAACGATCGCACCATCCGGTTTACTTTTCCTGAGGTCGTGGCTGCTGCTGAGCGATTGTTTGACGTGGTCAATGTTTTACCGAAGCACATCCTGGAAGCGGCCTATCGAGCCGGCAAACTGAAAGAAGCGTGGAATGTTTCAACGCCACCCGATCAAATCGTGGGCACCGGGCCGTTTCGGGTGCAGGCCTACGAGCCTGGTCAACGATTGACGTTAATCAGGAACCCTTACTACTGGAGACGCGACGAGCAGGGCAGAGCACTGCCGTACTTAGATGGCATTGATCTGCTGATTGTGCCGGACAAGAACACGCAGCTTTTGAAGTTCCAGCAAGGCCAATTGGATATGTTCTATCCGGTGCAAGCGGAGCAAGTGGCAACATTACAGCCGCTGGTTCAACAGGGGGACGTGGCCCTCCATGATTTAGGATCAAGTTTGATCGCGGAATTACTCTGGTTTAATCTCAATCCGGGACACACTCAACAGGGCAAGCCGCTGGTTGATCCGGTCAAGGCTCGATGGTTCCATCGTGTCGAATTTCGTCGAGCGGTGGCCATGGCCATTGATCGTCAGGCGATCGTTGATACGGTCTTTTCTGGCAGGGCAACGGCTCTGTCTAGCTTCGTCTCTCCGGGCGAGACGCAGTGGTATGATGCTCAGCTTGCGCCACTCCGTTACGCTGCCGACCAGGCGGCAAAGCTGCTGGAGCAAATCGGTCTGGTGGATCGCGATGGCGACGGGGTCCGCGAGGATGCAGAGGGTCATCCGGTGCGGTTCACGCTCATCACCAATACCAACCCGTTGAGGCAAAAGATCGGCTTGCTCATCCAGCAGGATTTGAAGAAAGTTGGCCTTGAGGTCGTCT
Organism: Blastocatellia bacterium; assembly: GCA_025054955.1. Taxonomy (NCBI): domain Bacteria; kingdom Pseudomonadati; phylum Acidobacteriota; class Blastocatellia; species Blastocatellia bacterium. The sequence goes on from JANWZE010000038.1 coordinate 20,023, forward strand.
TTGTGCCCATCGAAAGTAGCGCGCTACAGGACAAGATTTACAACAAACGCGATTATGAAGCGTGCCTGTTTTCACTCCAGAGCGGCGATACAGACCCCAATTCCAAACAGAACTTCCTGTTGAGCAGTGGCAGTTTGCACTACTGGCATCCGCGACAGAAAAAGCCGGCCACGCCGTGGGAAGCAGAAATTGATCAGTTGATGGCCGAGCAAGCGCGAACGATTGATCCGGTTGCTCGCAAGGCTCTCTTTAATCGCGTTCAGCGCCTGATGGCTGAACAGATGCCGGTCATTCCACTGGTCGCGCGCAATATGGTGACGGCAGCCCGGCAACGCGTCGGTCATCTCAAGCCGGGCATCCTTTGGGATCATCTGCTGTGGAACGCTGAGGAGTTATACATCCGTTAGCGCACCCGCCATGTTCGATAGCCCCTGCGGGGAAATCCGAAATCCGAAGCACGAAATCCGAAACGTTTCGGATTTGGGATTTCGGATTTCCCTCGAAGAGGGCTTGGGATTTCCCTGGAAGAGGGCCGGCATACCTTTACGGTTCGGTCATCTGGATGTAGAATTGCGGCCTAAACAAAATTGGCAAGCATGATTGGCGAGGGGCTACGATTGGGCACACGAAAGCACCATGCCAGCGGCAGTCGGCCGGCAAGCCGCAACGTCAAACCAATGAAGGTTGGCCATCCAAGCGCGTGGTCCTGCGTTGATCGCCGCGTCATTCACCTGGCGTGAGAATGCGCGACAGATTGCCTGACTAGAAACTGGAGCAACGAACATGATGCGAGCAAGCATGCTGATTCGGCCGGGTCAACTGGAGCTGTGTGAGGTTGAAAAGCCAAGCCCAGGGCCAGGCGAGGTTGTGGTCAAAGTCAAGTCAGCGTTGACCTGTGGGATGGACCTCAAGGCATTTTTGCGCGGGCATCCCAGAGTTTCTATGCCGACGTTGTTCGGTCATGAGTTTTCAGGTGAAGTGGCTGAAGTGGGCCGAGAGGTCAAGAAGTTCCGCGAGGGCGACCATGTGATGTCGGTCCCTTCGGCGCCGTGTGGCGCTTGCTATTTTTGTATGCGGGGCCAAGACAACCTGTGTGAAATGACGAGGCAGTTCAAAGTTGTCGGCGCATTTGCTGAGTATATTTGTGTGCCTTCGCACATCGTCGCGCAAAACATGTATGCCAAGCCGGCTCATCTGTCATTCAAAGAGGCAGCCTTGTTGGAGCCGTTGGCCTGCGTGCTGCATGGGTTCGATCAGTTTTCATTGCACCAGGATGATACCGTTGTGGTGATCGGCGCCGGCGCCATGGGGTTGCTCCACCTGGCGATTTTGCGGACGTTGGGCGTGGAGAATGTCATCCTGATTGGACGGCGCGCCTATCGGCTCCGCTTGGCCCGTGAATTGGGCGCCAAGCATGTCGTTGACGCCACACAGACGGATGGTCTGGAGTATGTCCGCGATGTCACAGGCGGTCATGGCGCTGATGTTGTCATTGAGTGCACGGGCAAGCCAGAGGTATGGGAATCGGCCATCGGGATGGTACGGCGCAGTGGACAGGTGGTGTTGTTTGGCGGCTGCCCGTCAGGCACGAAAGTATCGGTTGACACAGGCCGCTTGCACTATGATCAAATCACCTTGCGCAGCCCATTCCATTACACCCGAGCGGCGGTGCGGCGTTCCTACGATGTGCTCAGCAGCGGCTTGCAAGCCGCTCGACAACTGATCACTGCTGAGTATCCGCTGGAGCAATTGCCCAAAGTCTTCTCGCTGCTGCGTCAGGGCGACTGCGTCAAGTATGCGGTCGTTCCCTGAGAGGCCAACGGTGGGCGGCCAGTTGCGACTCACACTGCTGTGGCCGAGCACGGACCTCGCACGATGAAGGTTGCGCGACTCTACAAATTCAACGATGTCCGCGTTGAGGAGATGCCTATCCCTGACGTTGGCCCTGGCGATGCGCTGGTGCGCACCACAGCATGTGGTATTTGCTCCGGCGATGTGCTTGATTGGTACATCGAAAAGAAAGCGCCGCTGGTGCTTGGTCATGAGCCAGTCGGTGTGATCGTCGCCGTAGGGCCCAACGTGAAGGATTTTGCCGTTGGCGATCGTGTGTTCGTACACCACCATGCGCCGTGCACAACCTGCCGCTACTGTCGCCGAGGCTCCTACAGCATGTGCGCGACGTGGCGCCGGTCGAACATTGTGCCCGGCGGCATTGCCGAGTTTTTCCTCGTTCCCGAGCACAATCTGCAACAGGACACGCTCAAGCTGCCGGCCAACGTCCATGATGAAGATGGCGTATTGATTGAACCGACGGCCTGCGTCGTCAAGTCACTTCGCCGGGCCGGTCTTCAAACTGGAGATGTGGTGCTCATCATTGGATTAGGTGTGATGGGGTTGTTGCATGTGCTGCTGGCGCGAGAGTACGGAGCAGGGACGATCATCGGCGCCGATTTAGTCGCGTCCCGTTGCCAGCGGGCGTTGCAGTTGGGCGCTGATTACGTGGTCAACGTGTCGCGGGAAAATCTGATCGAATGGGTTCACATGATCACCGAAGGCATCATGGCTGACGTGGTGATTGTTGGGCCGGGCAGCCTGCAAGCGATGCAAACCGGCCTAGCCTGCGCAGGGAAGGGCAGCACCGTGTTGCTTTTCACGCCGGCTGCGCCGCAGCAGATGCTGGCCGTCGAACCATACAAGCTCTACATGGACGAAATCAGTTTGGTCGCCAGTTATTCTTGTGGCCCTGACGATACTCGTGAAGCGTTGGCGCTTGTGCAGAAAGGCGTGGTGAGAGCCGAAAAGCTTGTGACCCATCGGTTCACCATCGAAGAGACGCCGCTGGCCTACCGGGCTATGGCCGCTGCGCAAGAGACGATTAAAGCGATCATCACCTTCCCGAACGCGCGTCAGGCCGGGACCTCAGGCTAAGTAACGTGACAAAAGTTCGGGGCGTTTTTGGGGTGCTGCGACCTGTCGCAGCTTTGGCTGCGAAAGCAGTGACACGTCACCGCACTCCAAAACTGCCCCCAAAATGTCCCAGGACTTTTGTCCGCCCACTTAGGAATTCGCGTTGAAGCGGGCTGAGTTTACTCTTTACCAACAAGATTCTCCTTGTGCCACTGGCTCAACAGGAACTCCCAGAATAGCGTCGCCGCCCAAGATAACGACACAGGTCAGGCCACCTTCGCCACACTTCTTCCGGCGAAGTGAACGCCCAGACATCCGTGTCGCGAGCTTCACCGAGCAGCTTAGCCAACAACCGGGTTCGCTCGGCAGGCGATGCTGTCTTCAATTGCTGCCTGAACTCCGCTACCGTCATCGGCCCGTCTCACTGGAAATAGGGGATAGCCGATGGATCATTGAGATTGGTTGAAAGAGAAACGCTCACCTGAGCCTCCACTGAAGACACATGATCGCAAAGCGCGAGGATACGACTTTGCCATGCCCTTAGCAAGCCGGTAGCCGTTTCGACAGTGGTGAGTGAAAAGATGGAGTCGCTTCCCCAGAAAGCCCTGGCAGTGCGCGCCTCTGGCGTGGTTGTTGTTTACTTGAAGCGGATGGTCCCAGGTCTTCATCGTTCGTGGTGTGCTGCTCATGGACGTTCCCCTGTGTTTGTCGAGCTAGTCAAAAGATTTGTTGACAAAAAAAAAGACGGACAGCGATATGTTAGTGCGCGTAAACACACATCGCTCCATGCAGAATTAGAAGCAAGATTGTGTAGGAGAAGCGTACGGATCAAGGGACATTCGAAGCTGTACAGGGCATTTTGGCTGATCTGGATGCACAGATTCAGCACATTGGGGATAAGACCCGCGAAGGCCTCACTCGTGGCGCGATTCAGTCGAGCGATCCTCATGTTGCCACACGTGTCGAGGGTTTGGTTAGACGCTCCCGCCAGCAGCTTGGCCAACTACGCGCTGAGTTCCTTCGGACCCGGTCGCCTGATTCGGTCATTCCAGCAGCGATGGAGCTGTTCCAAGAGTTTGGGCGGGAATTTGAACTGTTGGACTTGCAGGTTGATGAAGCTATTACTGAACGTGATCTCGATGAATTGTCAGGATGCGCGAAGCGTCGTGCAACAGCCTTCCGGCCCCAGGATCTCCACCACCGATTTCTACCAACTCGGAACCTCCTTCAATGCGCGACGGGTTTCTTTGAGCGCCGACCTGTTCCTCATTGATCGCTCGAATGAGCAAGTCTATATTCCCGATGACGGAAGCATCGAATTCCAAGGGCCGAGCCGGGCGTATGGAGTTGAGGCGAAAACGTCTATCCAAATCACGCGCCACCTGGCCTTCAACGCCGGGCTAACCCGCGTCGGGAATGCCTTCTTCCGGGGCACGTCGCCACGAGTCTATGTGGACAGTGCGCCGCACGTTGTCTCCAATGCTGCCTTGACGCTCAGTGACTGGCATGGCTTCAGCGGCTCACTGCGATTTCGTTACATCAATAGCTACCGATTGGACGGCGAAGATCCCGGCATTCGCGCTTCTGGTCTCAGCGTGCTGGACTTCAGTTTGGTCAAGCGAATCCGGCGCTGGCTGGATGTCAACCTGGCGGTGGATAATCTCACGGACAAAGTTTACTACGAGATGCAGAATTATTTCGAATCGCGGCTACGACCCGGCGATCCGATCATAGCGCGGATTCATGGCACGCCCGGCTACCCGATCACGGTGACGGTTGGATTGACCTTCCGCTTGTTCGCCAAGGATTAGCCCGGAGGTCCTTGTTTAACGTCCCTGGGAGCGCCTGCTTCCAGCGGGCCCATTCCTGGCCACGCCAGGCCGGTTCGGGTACCCGCGCTCCCAGGAAAGGCCATTCTTCTTCTGCCCTCACACCGAGCCTGGTCAGAACCCCTGATGAGTCACCGAAGCTGATCATCGAAGAGAACGATCAGGTGGAGGAGGTCAGCAGCTATTACTTCCGGGTGGAAAGACGATGAGGCGATGGGTCGCGTGGGCTGGTGGCGCTCAACCTCAGCTTGAACGCTGTTACACTAACTCGCATTTCAAAAGTAAGAGTGGTCTTCAGATCGCGATAAATCGGCCTCTGGCAGGGGCCTCCTACATTCTTGGTGAATTGCACATTGGTATGAGCGCGGCGAGCCAACGCGGCGCCGGTGGTCGGATCGTCGCTGGTTACAGAAGCGCGATGTGCCATGCTATAATGCTGGCCAGAGGAAAATGTATGGTAACGACGACGAAGTCCCGCAGGCTGGATCAACCGACGATGACGTTGGAGCCTGATCCGGTCATTGAGGCGTACAAAAAGGACGTGGACCGTACCCTCATTCGGGAGAATCTCAAGCTCTCGGTGCAGCAACGCATCGAGAATTTGATGAAGCTGCAGGAGTTTGTCGAGGAACTGCGGCGCGCCGGCCGGAAATTGAAAGAGCCATGATCACTGAGTTTGATCAACTGATCCCACGGCTGGTAACAGCCCAGGTTGAGTTTATTATTGTGGGTGGCGCCGCGGCGGCGGTTCACGGCTCCGCCCGCGCCACTGAGGATTTGGATATCGTGTATCGGCGGACTCCAGAGAATGTATCGCGCTTGGTTGACGCGCTGGCTCCGCTGCAGCCGTATCTGCGTGGCGCGCCTCCCGGATTGCCGTTCCGGTGGGAGGAGCGGACCATCTGGAATGGTCTGAACTTCACCCTCGTCACCTCGCTGGGAGCAATTGATTTACTCGGCGAGATTACCGGCGGCGGCGGTTATGAGGATCTGCTCCCGGACTCGGAGCGGATCCGACTGTTTGGCGTTGAGTGTTTGTGCCTCGGCCTGGAACGTCTCATTCAGGTTAAGCGGGCCGCCGGTCGTCCGAGAGACTTGGAAGTCATCGCCGAGTTGGAAGCGATTTTAGAAGAGCGAGCCCATGATGCCTAACCTGGATCAGCTCCCACCTTCTGGCGCCTGTCTCAGTAACCAGATCGACCGGGTTCCCTATTGAATGGTCGCGGATGGCGATGCGTTGGTTCACGGCGACGTTATTCTCCACGACCACCGTGCCATCGGGAAAGCGCGCTCGAACGGTCGCCGTCGCTCATCGTCTTCTGGAGCCCGGTCCAATCCGTGGATGACACGGATTTTCGCGGATCAAAAAAACAATTCTTCATATAGACCCTACCGCCTTCCTGAGCATGGTAAAGGACTTCCCTTGGTGTTTAATGAGTCCTACCTCCTGAATAGAGCAATATGCCCATAGGAGCTTTCTCGTCAGTTCTGCCAGGGCGTTCACTGCCTGGTGCGGAACACGCCTCTGCCACCGGTTCCGGCAAAAAGCCGACCTGAGCGATTCAGCGCCAGAGCGTGGATAGAAACTCCCGGCAAGCCGGCGCTGGAATCGCCCCAGGCGTTGCTGTTGGCGCGCAGGTGGTAGACGCCGCCGGACAAGGACAATCCAGCAAACACATCAGCCGCCCTGTTCACCGCCAGCGCAAGGATAAAGAAAAACCCAGGCGGAGGCGTCAGGCCGGTATTGACCGGCTGCCAACTGTTCCCATTATTGCGGGAACGGAAGATGCCACCGTGTGTCCCGGCAAAGATGTCGCCAGTGAATTTGACGACGAAAGCGCTGACATTCAGATTCGTCAGGCCGGTATTGACCGGCTGCCACGTCTGCCCATTATCCCTCGAGCGAAATACCCCGCCGCCAACTGTTCCGGCAAACACATCTCCGGCAGCGTTCACCGCCAACGCATGGAGATCGACACTGGTCAGGCCGTGTGAATGGCGGTCCAGGAGTCACCATCATCGGTGGAGCGGAACACGCCGCCATTCGTCCCAGCAAATATATCCCCACCAGCATTCACTGTCAGTGCCCGGACATGCCCGCCCCACGGCCCGTTGGTTGGCTCCCAAGTAATCACCCCTTGCGAGAACCCCTCGATGTGCAGGGTTGCCGCAACTAAAACTGTCACCATAGTTACAACAAAAATCTTGCTCCAATGGTTTGTCAGCCTTTTCACTTTCGCCTCCTTGCTGGAGGGTGGCAAATTTTTGGAGAAATTGGCCACCCCGGATGTCACTTGCCGATGGTCGCCGTCCCTCCGTGAGCGAACACTGTCAGCCTCTTGGCGAACGTCAGCGTTTCGGGATAGGAGCCACCTTTGATCTTGATCCGCGCTCCATCCCAGGCCAAGCTGTTGGCCTCGCCGACCGTGTTGAACGGCTTATTGGATTCGCCTGTCTCCGGACCAAATAAGTTGGTGCGATCCACGTGGATGGTGCCGCCCATCTTGAGCCAGCGTTGAATGATCGGAAACGTCGTCTCGAACTCGCCGTAGAAGATTTTGAATTCGTCTCTGTTGTCGCAATTGATATTCTCATCACCACAATCGGCCGGATCAGGGCAGCAGGGCCCGTACAGTTGCCCGGCCAGTTGTCCAGCGCTGTTGAAGACACCTGAACCGCTCGATCCGCTTTGGGTGAGTCCTTTGTCCATGTCGTAGAAGTCGTAATCAGACGGGTCTGCACAGAAAGTGCAGCCGCCGCAGACACCGACGGGACTCACAAAAACGGCTCGCTTCCAGCTCCCAGCGGGATGGTGAATACCGTGAGCCGTTTCGGGATGGCCAGTCGTCCAGCCGGCCAGCCCGACGCCCGGAGGCAGGGTCCCATTGAGGCGGATGAAGGTCATGTCGTTGCCGCCGTCATCGGGGTTGGATTCGAGCAGCTTGCCACCGGTGTTGCGCGGTAGTGACATGTAATTGGGAAGCGATCCCCCGCACGAGTTACGTTGCCAGAACCATACAACCTCCAGCGTGTTGGTGACGGCCTGTGTGCTGATACAATGGTACGCCGTGAGGAAGTATGGCACAAATGTCTCGTCGTCAAGGTCATTAAGAAGCGTACCGGTGCAGACAACTCCTTGACCACCCGCTATGAAATTCATCTGCCCCGTTGCGTCACGCGCAAATGGATTGACAGACTCACACATCACGTCGAGGTGGCAGGATAGTTGTTGGGGTGCCGCCACTCCTGCTTGGCCTTGAACCAACCCTGCCGGGTCCTTGTCAAAGTGCAGGATTTCAGCCACCTCAAGTTGTGGCTCATCGGTTCCGGACACTTCGATGAACGCCGTATCGCCAGGCAGCGAGGCAGTCCAGAACTCACCGGTCCCGTCCGATCCCTTTCCAGTGAACGGGCCACGCACGATCAGGCCGTCTGCATCACGGGCGTAGACGATAACTGACCCTTCACCCACATCAAAGTTCGTGAAGTGAAGGCGGAGACCGAACGCGCCAGGAGACCGGATGGCCAACGTCCACAGGTTGCCTCCGTTGGGTAATGCATTCCGCAGCGCGGAATTCTTGATCAAGAGCGGAACTGCGCCGATGGATCGAACCAGACCCACGCGGAGTGGGCCTGGACGTACATGGGCATACTTCTTGGCCGCCGCTTGGTCCGCCGCGGCAATCTGTTCTGGACTCACCGGACCCAGGTCATAGACATTGCGCCCTTCCTGGAACGCGTCGGCCAAGTGGAGACTGATCGGCGCGGGCGCCTGTTTCGCCGCCGCCTGCACATCCATAGGAACTCGCTCAGGAAACGCTTCATGAGTGACCTTCTCAGTTTTCTGCGCCCACGCATCGGTGACCAGAACCAGGACCAGGACCAGGAAAGTCATGGGTATATTCATGCCAAATGTGTCTTTCTTCCAAATGTTCATAGCCATCGTTCCTCCTTTGCTCCATTCCTTAATACGCTGAATGCTGAACGCTGAATAATGAACGGATTCAGGCATCTGTTTTTCATTCATCATTCTGCATTCATCGTTACTGGAGCGACACCAGGACCAGCACCAGCCCTTTGCCGCGCTTCAGCTCCGTCATCGCCTTGCCGATGATCGCACCCTGAGCCTTTTTGTGATTGGTGACCTTCATGGCGTGACCCGGCGTGTCGGAGGTGGTCAGCAGATTGCCGGGTTCGATTGCGCCATAAGATGCATCGGCCCAGCAGTAGACCCGACCCGTCAGCGACACGGGCAGCGAGCCGTCGGCCACTGTGCCTTCCTGCTTCAGGGTCAGACCGGGATTGATCCCGTTGGCCCCGCTGATAATGCCAGCGACGGTGCGGTCGTAGGCTTTGTCGGCGAGCCGCAGGCGTCCGGGTTGCTCTGGATCAATGGCGACGACCATGCCAGGCTCGATGGTCTCGGCCCGGCTGACTTCGAATGGCTCGGCCAGGTCGCTGCCGCCAGTGATTTGGAGCACGGAGACGGTGACGTTGCCGCTGGAATCAATGCGCATCCGCTCAGCCCCGTTCGTCCTGAACGTCATCTCATTGGTCGTGCCTAGATAGGCGATCTGTCCGGGTACCGCATCGGCTGACGTAAGGAAATTGATGGCGCCCAGAAAGGTTGGGGATGAGGCATTGTTTTTGAGTTCGAGCACCGAGCCAAAGCTACTGCTGGACGTCGTGAGCCGGGCAACCCCTTGGGTAGCCAATACTTCCAGTTGCCGAGTCGGGATCACCGGCCCGATGCCGAGCTTGCCTTCCTCCGTGAGAACCATTGATGGTAGGCTGAGAAAACCTCCTGGGGCCCCGGCATAAAAAAGCAGGGACTTGGCGTCGGTGGAAACGCCAAAACCATGAAAATTATTGCCGGCTGAGTTTTGGAAAACCGCCAGTTTTCTCCCAATGCTTGATCCTAAATCGAGAAGATGCTGCGGTGTTGTCGTCCCGATGCCGACGTTGCCCAGGTTATCAACAATAAAATCGAATGAAGGTGAACGTCCGCCCCTCTTGACAGCAAAAGACGGAGACGAAGGGTTAATAAGTTGGTGAATCTCAAATGTTGCCTGCGGTGCCATCGTCCCAATGCCGATTTTGGTGCCATTATCAAACATGATCGAATCGAGCGTGGCGACGCCTCGGCTGTCGAATTTAGCAACAAAATTGGGTGTGCCTTGCGGGGCTGCGGCCGTCGTGCTGGCAGTTGCCGGCGTCTCTTCTTCTTTCACTGCGTCCACGCCTTTCGCTCCCTCCACATCACTTGGAAACCCCACCGGCACGCCAATCAAACTCCATCGCTCCTGCTGGGCGAAGATCGCGTACGGCGTGGGCGTCAGCCGCTGACGCGGTGACAGCACCGTGTACAACTCGCTACCGCCACTCGGGCGCACGGCGATTTTCAGCCAACTTTCTTGGCCCTCAACAGCGGCGTGGCCAAAGTCCAATTTCACTTTAAATAACCCGTTGGTCAGAACGATGCCCTCGTGGACGATTGAACCGAGTTCATCACCCCCCGTCTGCGCCGTGTACAAGGTGAACTGAAAGTCATAGGTGCCACTCGCGGGCACGCCACCGTCTTTCAGTTGGCCTTGGTAGATGAACGCGGTTTGGGTCAGAGCGTGGTTGAAGTCTTTTTCCTCACGCTGTTGCCCTTTGTGGTCGGCAAATGTTGTCTGGGTCAGAGCAGGCCCGAAAGCCAGCCCGACCCAGAGCAGCACAACCAAGAATGTTCGGTGCTCGCGCACCGGTAAAGATCGAATCAGTGATGTCGTTTTCATGATGTTCATCTCCTTTCTTAAAATTTGCGTTCTTCCCAAAATCACCAGGAGCCAGTGTTCAGTGATCAGTGTTCAGTAGTTCTACTGGCCACTGAGTTTCATGAGGCGTCGGCCTGGTGGCCCAGAGCGAAGCGGAAGAACCATGGGTTTCAATCCTCACCCAAGCCACCAGTGGCCCGTATGGTGTTATCTTCCCAGCTTCATTTCGGGACCGTCGCCCTCTTGAGACTCAAGACATACATCGTCCCAGGCAACAATGTACCGGGGGCATCGCTGAAACCATACATGACCCCATTGGCGCACTGCGGCGCTTGAATAGTCCGCTGCGCCCCATTGGCGAAGGTGAGCGTGATTCGATGATCGAGCAGGCTGATGCTCACCCCCAGTTGGTCGGTCGCATCTGGGTCGAACGGAAATGGCCCCGCGCCGAATCCACCCGCGCAGTTCGTTTGGTGCCACTCCCGGTCGTCAACGAAGCGTTTTCCACTGCCTCTCAAGAAACCAATGCCCGCGAATGTGCTCAGATCGAGCGTGCCTTTGGTGTAAGTTGACATTTGGGTGGCGGTTTCAGAAGAGCTAGCTCTGTAATGAGAGACCATTTCGAAAGCGACAACGTTTTCTGGAGCTGCTTGAGCCCATTGAGCGAACTCTTGCAAGTACGCATTACATTGGGCGCGAGCGACGCTGGGAGTCGCAGCAATAAACAAGCCCACAAGGGCAAAGGTGATGGGTTTGATCATTCGCATCAAAATGTGTGAAAGTGATGGGTTCCTGAGTGTCATAGGTCCTCCTTTGTTGTATATTGCAGCCGGCCGATGAGCCGACCAGCGCGCTGGATACCAAAACCGGCGCCGAAATCATGGCCCTCTTCGACCGGCTTCATGAACAGGGCAATGCCATCATTGTGGTCACATACGAGCCGTCGGTGGCCGAGCACGCGCATCGCATCATTCACCTCAGAGACGGTCAAATCGAAAAAGAGCAACGTCACCCTCTTCGAGGGAAATCCGCCAGCCCGAATATCGAAATCCCAAACGTTTCGAATTGATCTGATATTTGACTGTCATTGTTCGATCCCTCCTTAATGGCCACAGAGTCACAAAGCCACGGCGGTATTTCATTCCAATGACGCCTCTGTAGGCTCGGTAGCTCGATGACCTCCTTCTCTGATCGAAATTCATAGTCCAGTGTCACCTTCCACCTGGAACAAGACACTGCTCAGGGCAGCGGAATGTTTTCCACCTTGAACGGAACGATCTTCAAAGAAGCTGGCGTGGCCAAGTAGATGACAAGTTGCGCATCAGGGCCGGGCACGGCCTCGCTGAACCCGTAGGCCACCAGCGCTCCTGAGCGGGTGCGACTGTGTGTTTCAATGGGCTTGCCTTGGCCGTTTTGGAACGCCAGATCAACTACCCGCCCATCAGGATCTTCAATCACAAAGTACAGGCTGTTTTCGTCCGCGGACATCATCCCGCCAAAGATCCCTTGAACCAATTGAGCGAAGGCTTCAGCGATCTTCTCGCCTGCCTCCTGTTTCTTCTCGATTTCCTTTTTCTTGGCTTCCAACCCTTCTTGAGTCATGTAGGTGATCTGAACGTTCCACTGTTTCAGCGCCGGTGATTGGAGGGGTTCGTTGGCCCGCGCCATAAATCGCTTCTCGATGATCACACCGCCATTGGCCTGCGTGGGTTGAAAGAGTTCGACTTCCCCTTCCAGCAATTTGATGAACTTGGCGCTGCGGGCCGGGTTTTTCAATTTGATGGTCTTTTCGAGGCTGGTCTTCTGTTCGGTGCTGATCCCCTCGAGCGGGGGCGAGGCTTTGTCTTCTTTGAGCAGGTCACGACCGGTGTCATCACTGGCGGACTTAATGCGAATGGCCCGAAGGCCAGCCGATTCAGCGACTGCATCGCCGATGATCTTGAGCTCAACTTCACACTCGGCGAAGAATTGGCCGGTCGTGCGTTTGTCGGTAATATCACCGACCATCACGCGAACATCCGGCGCGCCGTGTTGTGCGTCCGTGCTCGGTGCGATGACGAGACACAGTCCACCAACCCAAGCGCAGAGAAATGCGCCAAGCCGCCGGATGGATTTCGTTCTCAAAAGAGGTGCCGCCATTCTCATTCTCTCCCTCATCAAAGTCGCCTCAGCGTCATGAAGACCCAGCATAGCCCGTTTTGAGATCGGGCATAAGCGCATGATCATGCATTTTTTCGGGGGAATTACTGCCTCAAGCGAGAAAAAGGGTCAGTTCATGCGCCACCCAGTTCAGGCCTCAGGCCTAGAGCGATTTTCAATTAGCTTGGGGGCCCCGCATCCTGCGGGTTGATGAACGCTGCAAGCGTACGCTCCCAAGACAAACTCATTCGCAAACCGCTCTAAAACCCAGAAGACAGCAGCCCCTGCGGGGAAATCCGAAATTCCAAATCCGAAATCCAAATGTTTGGAATTTCGGATTTCGTGCTTGGGATTTCCCTCGAAGAGGGTCTCGTGGTCTGATGTCTGAAGGCTAGGAGATGAGGCCGCTTTTGAGGGCTTTGCGCACGGCCTCGGATTTGGAGTGAACTTGGAGTTTAACGTAGACGCTGCGGATATATTTGCGGACGGTATTGATGCTGATGTTCAGTTGATTGGCCGCCGCCTGGTAGGTCGCGCCTTTGGATAAGAGTTCCAGCAGGCGACTCTCTTGCGGCATGAGGCGATACTCAGGCTGTTCTGGCAGTCCCGTTTCTTGAATCAGCCGGACGACTTTCCGTGCGATCCCCGGCGACATCGGCGAGCCGCCCTCATGGGCTTCCCGGATGGCATCCAACAGCTTCGCCGGCGGCGTGTTCTTCAACAAATATCCACAGGCTCCATTGCACAGCGACTCGAAGACTCTCTCCTCATCTTCGTAGATCGTGAGCATCAAGACCTGCATGTTAGGGAATCGTTCTTTCAGAAGACGAACGCCTTCAGAGCCAGACATTCCCGGTAGGTGAATATCCAGCAGCAGGACGTCAGGCACCTCTCGGTCAATCAGTCGCAGTCCCTCTTCTACCGAACCAAAGGCCGCGATACAGCGATACCCCGGTGTGCCGTTAATAAGAGCGCTCAAGCCGTCGCGCACCACTCGGTCGTCTTCGATCAGGACCACGCGGGTTGACTCGGTTGTTTGCATACGGCGCTATCCAGGATGAAACGTGATAGTAACCAAATTCAATGGCGCTCCACAAGCGCATGTTCATGCACCGAGTGATCCGTTTTCTCTGTCTGTTGTCATTTTTGGGGGGCGCATTCCGTGATCCGTGATCCGTAGAATAGAGCCACAGATTACACAGATTAGCACAGAATTCGTGATCCATGATTCGTGACCGTAATCCCTGCGGGGAAATCTGAAATTCCAAATCCGAAATCCCAAACGTTTCGGATTTCGGATTTCGTGCTTCGAATTTCCCCGCAGGGGCTGAGCGCCAAAGGACTAACGTAGCGGCACCGTCAAAGTGAGCCGCGTTCCGTGGCCCGGCGTGGAATCAATTCGCAACTGACCGCCAAGCTGGGCGGTTCGCACTCGCATGTTCTCTAACCCGTGTCCCTGACGAATTTGTCTCCCACCATCTTCTTCGACGAATCCGCGCCCATTATCGGCTATCTCCGCTTGCAATTGGCTCTCCGTGATGGTGATGGTGAGCCGGACTGACGTGCAATCAGCATAGCGCACGATGTTGTTGATGGCCTCCTTGAAGATCAAATACAAGTGGCGGCGCTGCTCCAGCGTCAGCTTCACCTTCTCCGGGTCCGATGGCATTTGAATCTCACAAGCGATGCCTTTGGTTTCCAGCACCTGCGAGGCGAGGTTGGCGATGCGAAGAATGACGTTGCTGAGATCATCGTGCCGAGGATCAATGGACCAGACAATATCGCTCATCGTGCCCACCAACTCGCGTGCCATCTCGGCGATCTGAGTCAACATCTGAGCCGATTCCGGACGGGTGACTGTATTGTGCTGTTTGACCACCTCGCTGAGAATGGCGATTCGTGACAGGCTGGCGCCGATGTCGTCGTGCAGGTCGGTGGCAATGCGTGTGCGCACTCGCTCCAGTTCGAGCAACCGAGCGACGCGGTAACGATGGATGGCATAAATCACCAACCCAATGACTGTCACCATCAGTGTCAGAAACCACCAGCGCTGCCAGATTGGCGGAAGGATGGTGAAGGAAACCGTGGCCGGCGTTGGGCTGGCCACGCCGTCGGCGCTGACGGCACGCACCAGAAAACGATACGTGCCGGGTGATAATTTCGCGTAATGGACTGTGCGTTGATCGGTCGGCGCGCTCCAGTCTTGGTCAGCGCCTTCCAACTTGTACTGATAGCGTAAGAGTCCGCCCGCAGCAGAACTGAGTCCGAAGAAATCAATTTGAATTTGATTTTGATCCGGCCCGATCTCCAGGATAGAGACGGCGCTTTGCCCGAAGACGGAAATAGGGTGACTGATTCCTCCGATCCTGAGGCCGCTGATGAACGCCGGGGACGGAGAAGCCGGCCGGTCAGGTTGGGGCGTGAGCCGTGATAATCCTCTGATCGTGCCGAACCAGAGGTTACCTTTTCGGTCACGGTACGCTGAAAGGACTTGTGCGGCCGCCAGCCCATCCGCCGTGGTGTAGCGCCTGACGTGGCCGGTCTGCGGATCGAGCCGTCCGATCCCCATCGTGGCGCCGAAGTAGATACGCCCCTGCTCGTCCTCTGTGATCGCGCCGAACTGGGTCATCGCTTCAAAGCTGCCCGCCAGCGCGTTGGCCACCGTAGTCCTGGCAAAGTGTGGCCGCTCCGCGGTGGGATCAGCGACGTAGTACAACCCATTCGGAGCCGCCAGTGATATCCAGAGCCGACCCGCGAGGTCGCGGTGGATCGCAAAGACCGTGCGACCAACGAGACCCTCCTTTGAAGTAAACAAGGTGAAACGGCCGGCTCGGTATCGCGCGAGACCGCCGCCGAAGAATCCGATCCACACATTGGCTGAATTGTCCTCGCCGAAGGCCGATACTCTCTCCAACCTCGGCAATCCATCAGCGTCAGAGTAACGATGGAACAACCCGGTCGCTCGCTCCCAACGAGTCACCACCTCGCGGTCAGGAGCGAAAGTGCCGATCCAGATGTCTCCGCGCGAGTCCTCAAACAGGCGAGTCACGTCATTGCCGGCCAGCCCATCGCGCGTCGTGTAGACCGCTTTGGGAGGTGTGTGCGCCAATTGCTCGAACCGGCGCACCTGCGGGAAACGATACAATCCATCGCTGGTAGCGATCCACCATTCACCCGTGCGGTCCTTAAGGATTTGATGGTACGTGCGCCAGTCAGCATCCGTGATGTGTTTTGGCAGCTTTGGCTTGACCGAGGTGAAACCCCGGCCATCGAAGCGATGAATCCGCCAGCCGTCACCCCAGCAGTACAAATCCCCTGCCGCGTCTTCGAAGATAGTGGCGTATTGATCCGACCACAGGCCGTCGGCTTTCGTGTAGGTGACTAATCCAGCTCCCGCCAGCATCATCGCGCCCGCCGAGAACGTGGCGATCCACAGATTGCCGGCAATATCTTCAGCCATCGAGAGGGACAAGTTTTCGTTTACCCCCTGCGCGGTTGAATACGTCTTGAACCGTCGGCTATCGAACTCGGTCAGATAGCCGCCTGTGGTGATCATGTAAAACTTCCCGTCGGAGAGCTGCCTGACGGCGAGCACTTCGTTGCTGCCCAATCCATCCGCAACGGTCAACCATCGCGCCTGGCCGGGCCTGACGGGCAATTGAACATCAGACAGTTCTGACGGGGATGGCGTGCGGTTCTTGATCAGCGTCAGCCACAACGCGCGATGCCTGGCCTGCGTCGCTGATGCGGGTAATGGTTTCAACACAATCAACCCCGCCTGATGACTGATCCACACTCTGCCCTCCTCGTCTTTGAACAACGACCAGACCGTGTCTGTGCCGGTGGGTGATGGCCGAAGGTCATAGTGGATCATTTGCCCATCAGGCAGGCGACGCACCAGACCATACTTGGTGCCGATCCACAAGCTGCCCTCGGCATCTTCGGTGATCGCCCAAACCTGCACAAGGGCGTCGGGATAGCGCATGATGCCCAGCGCGACCGGGACGAATGATGTTTCGCCATGAGCCCGGTCCAGCGCAAACAAGCCGCCATCAGTCCCAGCCCAGATGCTCCCCCTGCGGTCTTCATACAAAACATTCACGCGATTACTCACGGCCATATCGCCGACTGGGTAGACGGTAAAGAGGCTCTCTGTCTCACGGGGCTTCTCTCTGACTCGAATTTCAGACGGTGGATACTTGGGAGATTGATTGAAGCGACACGCACCACTGCCATTGGTGGCCGCCCAGTATTCCCCCTGGCGCGTTTCCAGAAAATCGTTGAATGATTGAACGAAGCCCTCGTTCAACCGGTAGGTGGTGAATCGTTGTCCATCGAATCGGCTGAGACCGTCGAGCGTGCAGAACCACAAAAATCCTTGTGAATCCCGCACGATGCGTTTGACGCGATCGTGCGCCAGTCCGTCGTCGGTGGTGTAGTATCTGATCGGCAATCGCTCGGCTCGGACAGGAGTCAGCCCTGCCAGGTGCAGACCGAGCCCCAGCGCGACACAAACAATGATGACCTCCTCCCAGTGACCTCCGCGCATAAATTCCACCACGCGGGAACGAACGGGTAATGCTATTGTATGTGCCAAGGCCGGTCAAGGAGCCACGGAAGCCCCTCCGGGGAAATCCGAAATTCGAAGCACGAAATCCCAAACGTTTCGGATTTGGGATTTCGTGCTTCGGATTTCCCGCGAAGAGGGTGCTGTCGCCGGTTACTTGAACAGGTTGGCCATCGTGGTAATGATCAGCGCGTTGGTGAAATCAATCAGAAAGGCGCCGACGATTGAAACGACTAAGTAGGCGCGCGGGGCTGCGCCGAATTTTTCCACTAGCGCGTCCATGCACGCGATTGCATTGGCTGCCGTGCCCAGCATGAACCCGAGGAACCCACTAGCCATCACGGCTGACTCATAGTCCCGACCCATCAGATGAAACGAGACAACATAAGCCACCGCAACAGTGATGAGGACCTGGGCCAGCAAGATGACGAGCAGAGGAAGCGCCAGGTTTACCAGCTCCCAGAGCTTCAGATTCATCAAGGCCATCGAGATGAACAGCGACAACGAGATGTTGCCAATCGCTTCAGCGTTGGCGGGCGAAAGGTGGATGAACTTGAAGCGGTCATCAAGATTACGGAATAAGGCTGCAACAATCATTGCGCCGATATAAGCCGGCAGCACGATGCCTTTGGCGCTGATCCACTTGCCGATGATCGAACCGATGCCCATGGCGATAGCGACGATCATCAGGCTACGCAGCACATCAGATTTTTCCGCCCCTTCTTCATAGATTGACCCGTTGTCAACAGATGAAACCTCGGGCGCAATGGGCGGGGCTGGTACTGCCGATGGCGCATGCATTCTCGGTGAGTGCTTGAGCAGGCGGTATCGTTCAACCAGGCGAGTTCCAAGTGGGCCGCCCAGCAGGCCACCCGACGTGATACCGAACGTTGCTGAAGCCAATCCCAAGGTGGTGGCGCCGCTGATGCCGAGTTGTTCGAACGTCGGGCCAAAAGCGAGGCTGGTAGCAGGCCCGCCGGTCAGACTGACCGACCCGGCAATGATGCCCAGCAGCGGATGCAAGTGAAACAATCGGGCCAGCGCGATGCCGACAAGATTTTGTACAACGGCTAACAGACTGGCCAAGCCAAAGAAGACGAGCACTTGCCAGCCGCCACGTTTGATGAGCTGAAGGCTTGCGTTCAATCCAACCGTCGTGAAGAACGCGATCATCAGCAGATCGCGCAGCGTCAGGTCCATCTCCACGTTAACGACGCGGTCTCGCAACGTCAAAAACACAATTGAGCAGAGCAATCCGCCAATGACGGCTGCGGGAATGTTCAATCGGTCGAGCCAGCTCAGCCGACGCTTCAGGCTGATGCCTACCATCAACACTACGGCGGCCAGTGCCAGCGTTTGAATGACGTCCATTTTGATGTGAATTGGGAGTGCGTTCATCGGGTGAAGTAATCAGTGATGGCGTCGGCCAGCGGCTCGAGCTTGCGATGAAAAAAATGATCAGCGCCTTCGACCCAAACCAGTTCCTTCGGTTCCGGGATCGTCAAGAGCAGGGCTTGCATGCACTCGATTGAGCCAAATTCGTCCTCGCTGCCTTGAATGAAGAGTTTTGGTTTTGTGCAGTTCACGAGAAAAGAAAAGTCATTCATATTGACCGGCATTCCAATGCCGATCAGGTGAGAGACGCGCCCGTGCTGCGCGCCAACGGCTAGCCCGACCCATGCGCCGAATGAGAAGCCAGCCAGAACGATTTCAATCTGGGGGTACTGCTGGTTCAGGTAATCAATGGCCGCCTGCACATCAGCTCGTTCGCCATGACCGTAATCATACGAGCCGGTGCTACGGCCGACGCCGCGAAAGTTAAAGCGCAAGACCACCATGCCCAGTTGGTGCAGAGCGCGGCCTGCGCGAAATACGACTTTGTTATGCATGCTGCCGCCATATTGTGGATGCGGGTGACACACAATCGCGCCACGCGCCACGCGAGTTTGTGCATGAGCAGGCGGCGTCCAAAGAATGCCTTCAAGCATTACTCCTGCTGATGACGGAAAACGTACCTGCATGGTTGATGAGCGGACATTGTGTCTTATCCGGTCGGTCAAGGCAACACCACAACCAGTCAAGGAAGGATCGAAGCCGTACAAAAATCCTACAGTCCGTGGACCGTGGACCAGAGAAAGCTCAAGCACGAAATCCGAAATTCGAAACGTTTGGGATTTCGGATTTGAAATTTCAGATTTCCCCGCAGGGGTTACCGATCACGAATCACGAATAAGTTCATCCTGCAATTTTTTTGAGACAGTTGACTTCTTTTTGAATTTCTGGAGAATCACTCGTGTGCTAGTGAACATTACCAAGGATAGAAACGGCGCCCTCTTCGAGGGAAATCCCAAGCCCTCTTCGAGGGAAATCCGAAGCACGAAATCCCAAATCCGAAACGTTTCGGATTTCGTGCTTCGAATTTCGGAATTTCCCCGCAGGGGCTTGGGATTTTCCCGCAGGGGCGCACGGGCTATGGGAGGGAGACATGAAAACGCGCTATTGGCTCGTAATTGCTTTAGTCATTGTCACGATGGGGTTGGCTTTGAGGGTGACCTCTTCGGAGTACGGCGACAAACGAACGTTCGTCGTGTCTGCGATCACGCCGCAAGAACTCTACTGGCATATTCGCTACCTGGCTTCTGATGATTTGAAGGGACGATTCACCGGCACGCCTGAAGCGCGGGAAGCGGCTCGCTACATTGCTGATGAGTTCCGCTCGTATGGAGTGAAGCCGTTGGGCGATGCCGTCGGCAGCAGCTACTTTCAGACGTTCCCCTTTATTGCTGGCGTGAAATTAGGGGAGAAGAACCATCTGTCATCGAACATGGCCGGTCGCGCACGGCAGTGGACGCTCAAACAGGATTTCATGCCGATGGCGTTTTCTGCGCCGATGTCGGTTGAAGGTGAAGTGGTGTTTGCCGGCTATGGCATTTCGGCCACAGACCTCGGGTATGACGATTATGCCGGAATAGAGGTGGC
This sequence comes from Blastocatellia bacterium, assembly GCA_025054955.1. Lineage (NCBI taxonomy): Bacteria > Pseudomonadati > Acidobacteriota > Blastocatellia > Blastocatellia bacterium. The sequence goes on from JANWZE010000038.1 coordinate 40,203, forward strand.
CGGTCGCATCGTCATGGTGCTGCGGCACTCGCCTGAAGGGGATCATCCGCACAGCCGATTTGAGCGACATGCCAGTTTGCGGGCCAAGGCCTTGATGGCGCGTCAGCGGGGAGCCAGGGCGATTATCTTCATCGCCGACGACGAGGATTTCAAGAACAACAAGCTGGCGCAGTTGGAATTTGATTACAGCTTTTCTGATGCCGGCATTGTGGCTGTGGGCGTGAGCCGTCAACTGGCTCGCGAGTGGATCGCATCCAGTGGGGCTAACCTGGATGAGTTGCAGAATCAAATCAACCAGCAGCAGAAGCCCAGTTCGCGGGTGCTCACGGGCGTGACAGCCAGCGTGCAGGTTGATCTGGTGAAGGACACGCAGCCGGCTGACAATGTCATCGGCTACATCGAGGGCAACGATCCAAATCTGAAGCACGAGGTTGTCATTATCGGCGCTCATTATGATCATCTTGGGTTAGGTGGGCCAAGCTCGCTTGCGCCGCAGCAACGTGGCGAAGTGCATAACGGCGCTGATGACAATGCGTCAGGCACGGCTGGGTTACTGGAATTAGCGCAGCTTTGCGCGGCTCGACGGTCTGAACTCAAGCGCAGTCTGTTATTCATCGCGTTTTCCGGCGAAGAAGAGGGATTGCTCGGATCAAACTATTACGTCAAACATCCGGTCATTCCGTTGGAGCGCACCATTGCCATGCTCAACATGGATATGATCGGGCGGCTCAAGGAGAACACGTTGAACGTGCAGGGTGTTGGCACGTCGCCGCAATGGCCTGCCTTGTTGGAAGAAGTCAATCGTGACTTATCGCAGCCGGCTGCCGGTTCATCGCCCGAATCACGGATCACGAATCACGACCCAGGGACCACGAGGTTCACGTTGAAGCTCACTTCTGACGGAGCCGGTCCAAGCGATCATGCAGCATTTTATCTGAAAGACATCCCCGTCTTGTTCTTCTTCACCGGCACGCATAGCGACTATCACAAGCCATCGGATGATTTCGACAAGATCAATGCCGAAGGGCAAGCGCGTGTGGTTCAGTTCATTTACGACACGTTGATGAAGATTCAGGCGCTACCGACGCGACCATCGTTCACCAAGACGCAATCGTCTGAGATGGGCCGCCGCGGTTTCCGCGTCACGTTCGGGGTGATGCCTGATTATGCCGAAGAGGCAGAGGGCATGAAGATTTCCGGCGTGCGCGAAGGCAGCGCGGCTGAGAAAGCTGGTTTGAAGGCCGGCGATGTGCTGGTTCGCATTGGCGCCACCAAGATCAAAAACGTCCATGATTACATGTTTGTGCTTGGCGAATTGAAAGCCGGCGAAGCCGTCGAGGTCGAAGTCATCAGAGAGGGGCGACGGTTGGTATTTAATGTTGTGCCCGAAAAGAGAAACTGAAAACCCTCTTCGAGGGAAATTCCAAGCACGAAATCCCAAATCCGAAACGTTTCGGATTTCGTGCTTCGGGTTTCGGATTTCCCCGCAGGGGCTAGGGTTCTTGTCTCAGTCGAATGGTAAAGGTCGTTCCCTGGTTGGGCTGGCTTTCAACGCTGATCTGCCCGTGATGAGCTTCGATGATTTTCTGCACGGAGGCAAGACCTAAGCCGGTCCCGTGCGTTTTGGTGCTGAAGAATGGATCGAAGATTTTGTCAAGGATGTCAGGCCCGATGCCCACGCCGGTGTCGCGGATGGCATACTCGATGAACGTAGCGGGGGCCTCGCCAGCGCTTATATCGCCGTTGTCGGAG
>JANWZE010000039.1 GCA_025054955.1 Blastocatellia bacterium
GCTTCACCGCCCAGCGCGAAAAACCTCGACGTCCAACGGCGCATGATCAATTGGTATGTGGAGCGAGGCCTGTTGGTCCAAGCCATCACGCTTGCCCGCGAGCTTTTGGTCACGAAGACGTGTCTGCTCCTTGATCTCGAAGATCCGCTTCGACGCGAGGCCCGCGAACGAGCCGAGCGCTTGCTCAACTATCTGGCCTGGAGCAAACAACCGGAGGAGAGGAAACGCTCTGATTCATGGACCGGCGCTGAACCGGATGCGGCGGATGTGGAGAAGTTCCGCACGCACGATCAGGCGGAATCGCTCGTTGCGCTCTGGACTTCTATGCGGGAAGCCCGAAACGATGTGGATCATGCTGGCATGAATGAGCAGCCATCGAGAGCGAGTGCGCTGACTGATCGCATGCAGAAGTTGACAGAACAACTCAATTGCATTTTTGGAGGCGAACAAGCGATGACGATCGAACCCGATGTCGTGACGATTGATCTCAGCACGTTTTATTCGGGCGCGGCCAAGCTCGCAGATTTGCCTGAATACGAACAGCGGGCGTTGGAACTCGCCGGAGAAGGCCGCGCGGTGGTTCTCACCGGCCAGGCACCCATCTGGATGTACCTGAAGATCGCGCACGCGCTCCACGGTAAAGCGCGGCGGCTCATCTACTCCTCGCCGGTCACCGGCGAGCTGGTCATTTTCGATCATGATCCGTTCTGAATGCTGACGGAGCAAAGGACGAGGTTATATGCGGAATCAAACGCTCGAATATCAAAACCCGTTGACAGGAGAAGCGCGGCCATGCTTCATTGCGCAAACTGACTTCGGCCCGTGCTACTGCGATCAAGAGTCCGGGAAGCAGTTGTTCCTCTACGAGAACCCGATCAGCCGTGTCCTCGTCGGGCTTGATGAAGATCAAGTCGAGCACGGGCATGAGCAGCTCAAAGAGGAACTGCGGGAGCGACTCCAACAAATCGGCGCTCAGATCAAAAGTGGTTCAACGGCCGTGCGTGAGCTTGCCGAAGCGATGAGCCGCACGCTCGCCGCGCTGGACGAACCGCTCAGCGCAGAAGCCGAAGCCGTTCTGAATCTACCGAGCGATACACGGCCGGGGAAGAATCGCGCGCGATTGCGTGATCATTTTCTTCTCACGTCAGGCATCGCCGTTGCTCTAGCGCAGGCTTTGCTGATCAAAGGACACCGACCGGCAGAGATGGCCAGCGGCTTGGCCCATTTTGACGAACGAGAGGCTCTGGCACTGCTGCGACTGGCCGCGATGTGTCATGACATCGGAAAGCACCCACCCAGAGGCCATATCGAGCGGGGTCAGGCGTTCGTCCGCGACGTGTTCGCCGACTTGCTTGGGACTGAGATCATTGATGAAATCGCCGAGGCAGTTAAACGGCATCACGCCAGCCGCCGTCACCGCTTGCAAGGACTTGCGCCCGAATCCTTGATGCAGGAGATCATTTGCTTCGCTGACTCGGTCGCCTCCGGCGCAGATCGTCCCGGCGACCCCGCTTTCAACTTTCCCGGCTACGATGATGTGCGCGTGTGGGAACGTCGCTACTTCGGTGACGAGACGCCGCTTGCGCTCATCGCCGCCGATGTGGATCGCGTGCAGGGCTATGTCTTCGAGTCGGCCAAGCTGCCGGAGATGCGCGGCGCAAGCTTGATTCTGGATTTGCTCAACATCAAAGACAGCGACGAAGAAGACCGTTGGGGGAACCTCAGCATCAATCGCCGACCGATCAAAGGAATCCCACAAGTCCTCGCCGATGAATTCGGTCTTCCGCGCGAGAGCATCGTTTACGCTTCCGGCGGCGGCGCGATGATCATCGCCCCAGCCGCGCGCGCCGAGGAAATCAAACGGCGCATTGAGCGGTTGTACATTGAGACCACGCTGACAGCGACTACAACAGTGGTTTACCAGCCTCTACGGTTGCGCGACTTGGCGCTTGGCATTGATCCCATTCCGCTCGAGCACTGGTTCAGCGCGAGCGCCCGACAAGCCAGCGGCGAAGCGTGGCGATTGCTGAAACATAACCTGGTGATTGTCAGTGAAGATAAGTGGGAGAAATTCAACGCACCTGCCGATTTGAACGATCAGCACTACTACCGCAGCAAGCGATTCGGCCAATTGCAGACGGCGCTCGGCTACAAATTGCGGCGAGCCAAGCAGAGTAAGCCGACGGCTCCGCTGTTTGAAGTTTCGCCGTTCACCGAGCGTTGCGCCTACTGCCAGTTTCGTCCGGCATACAAACTCTCGTCCGATGTTGATGAACGACCCATCTGCCAGGTTTGCGACCGCAAGCGGCAACGACAGGCTCGAAGCTTCTACATTAACCAGTTCATTCAATACCTCCGCTCTGAAGCTAAACAGAGCAATGAACTACCGTACTTGAGCGGCGTGAAGCAGGATCGCAAGGTCGGCGACTGGCATGAGATTGAATCGCCGCCGGACCTTGAAGCTGTCGCTGAAGCCGGCGCGACCCGCGCGGTGAGGAACTATATCGGCATCATCTACGCCGACGGCAACGACATGGGCGCAAAGCTCGACGGCCTGGAGACCCCGGCGGCATTCAAAAGCTTCGCCGAAGACGTTCGCTCAGCCATTGAAGGGGCTGTCTTCAACGGACTCGGCACGCTGCTTGATGGTCATCGCACAACCGAGCGCGAGGAGATCAGTAGCAGCGGCCAGAAGCACAAGCGCACGCTTCGCTACCATCCCTTCGAAATCGTCTCCATCGGCGGCGATGACGTTTATCTCTTCGTTCCGGCAGACATTGCTCTCGAACTGGCGCTGCACATCTGCCGAGAATTTGAGAAAGCGTTCAACCGAGCATTGACACTGAGCGCCGGCGTCTTGCTGGCTCACGTCAACACGCCGATCTACTTTTCACGAACCATCGTCAAAGGACTCCTCAGGAACGCGAAGACGCTCGGCAAAGCTGGCGATTCGGCGATTTCAGCCGTGGATTTCCAGACGATCACCGCCGATACAGCAGCCTCTGAAAGCATCCCTCAGTTTCGCCAGCGAGCCTATTGTAACCAGAAGTTCCCAACGCTTGAGACGCTGACGATGCGCCCGCTCACGCTCGATCAGTTTCAGAAGATGATCGAGGTCGTTCGCACGCTCAAGCAGCGGAAAACTCCCAAGAGTCAACTCTATGCTTTGCGCGATGCCGTCGTCAGAGGCCCGCAGCCCCGCGCCACCAACTATTACAACTATCAACGAGCACGCAGCGATGAGTTGAAAAAAGCTTACGAGCCGTTGCATGAGTATCTGAAACAACTGTCCAGTGACGACCGCTTCTTCCCTTTCTTCAAGCCTGGGGGACAGAGCGACCTTGTCACTGCCATCGTTGATCTTGTGGAGATTTACGATTTCGTCCGTGCCACACCCTAGCGCAACGCGAGGAGGGAGAGCTATGAAGAGCATAAGGATTGTTTACCAGATGATCGCCCGCAGCGGCGTGCTTGTCGGCTCGACCGCCGATGTGCTGGACATCGGAATTGACAAAACGACGATGCGGCGACGGCGCGTCGGCAGACCGGCGAGGCAAGAACCACTCATCCCCGGCTCAACACTCAAGGGCAAGATACGTAACGAGTGCGAGCGGATACTGGCAACGCTGGGCTACACGGTCTGCCATTCGCCGCGAGCCGAAACGATGTGCCCTCATGATCCACACGTCGTGAATTCACCCTGCCCTGTTTGTCACATCTTCGGAGGCTCAGGGTTTCAGTCACGACTCTTCTTCAGCGATGCCGTTGCCAAAGCCGACGACAAGATTGCTCCATATCTCGTCCGCGTGCAAGCAGGGGTGGCGCTCTCGCGCAAGCGGCGCACTGCCGAAGATGAACGGCTCTACTACATCGAGCGCGGCGTCGAGGGGATTGTTTATGAAGGCGCGATTGACGGCTCTCTGGACGATGCGTCGGCCAACCAACAACTGGCCTTGATAATAGCCGCCATCGAGCGGCTGATTGCTCTGGGCGGCAACAAGTCGCGCGGCAGTGGTTGGATCACCACCAAGATCACCGGCGTCACGATTGATGGAAAGGATGTGAACGAAGCCGACCTGACAAAGATTCGAGAGGAGGGATTGAAGGCATGGCACAAATCGAAGTAATTGTCCGAGCCACCTCGCCGCTGTCGCTTGGCACAATGAAGGCCTACGGCGGCACGCTCATCGAAAGTGGCGATTACGTCGCAGGCGGCCATTTGCGCGGCGCGCTGGGCGCGTTGAAAAGTCTCGTCTCGTCTGCTGAGCAGGCTGAGCTTGATAAGCTTCTGGGCACGCCGACTCAGCCGGGGATTCGCTTTCCAAACTGCTATGTGAGCGACACTGCAGCGCAAAGCGTTGTGCTGCCCTACACCGCGCAAAGCTGCAAGCGCAAAAGCGGCTTCATCGGCAAGGACAAAAAGAACAAGGATCATCACGGCGTGGCCGATACGCTGCTCATGCAACTGGCTTACGACCACGTGGCCGGGGCTGATGACGAGTGGCACATACCGCTACCGTTTCAATACAA